>SLDI01000240.1:0-4840 GCA_007125385.1 Phycisphaeraceae bacterium
CGCCCGGCCGGCACGCTGCCACCCGGCGTCGCCGCGGATGCCCGGGCCGTCGTCCTCGATCAGGCGGCGATCATGCAAGACGATGCCCCGGCTCGCTTCGTCGTAGCGCACCGCCTGGACGTGGCCCGCCCGCTCCAGGGCCTCGTCGGCGGCGAGGCCGATGCGGTGCAACGTCGGGGTCCGCGTCGGCTGCCGGGTGGGGGTCTGCGTCATGGCTGCTCCCTCGTGATGGGTCCGCCCCTATCCTACCGCGCCGGGCGCTGCGAGGACGCGTCTCCCTCCGGCCGCAACGCCAGAAGCCGCCCATCGGCGCGGCCCACATGGGTGCCCAGCGGGGCGGACACGTCATCAAGCCGGCGCGCCAGCCAGGCGGCGTCCTCATCGCCGGCATGCTCGAGGCGCAGGCGGCGGCGACGCAGCGGCACCATGGCGCAGCGCTCGACGGTGCCCGCGTCATCCACGTGGACGAGGTACATCAGCGTCAACTCGGGTCGGTAGCGCTGGCGGCGGTCGACGATGCCCTCGTAGTCGTTGATGAAATCGCCGCAGCCGTAGAGGATCAGCCCGCCACGGTAGCGCTCCAGGGCCTTGACGTGGTGCGAGGAGTGGCCGTGGACGATCGCCGCGCCGGCGTCGATCAGCGCGTGCGCGAAGCGGCGCTGCTCGTCGGGGATGTCGTGGTCCCAGTTCGGCCCCCAGTGCAGGGAGACGACGACGAGGTCGCCGGGCCCGCGCGCCTGCGCGATGTCGTTGGCGGCGCGGCGCGTTGTCGCCGGGCCCAGGTCTTCGAGCCGGTTCACGCCGCTTCGATGTGCCTCGGCCGCCCAGTCGCGCCCGATGCCGCTGTCGGCCACGCCGTAGGCGAGCATTACGACGCCGTTGACGATGGCCGGCGCGGCCGCGGCGGCGGCATCGGCCCCGGCGCCCGCGGTCGCGATGCCCGCCTCGGCCAACGTCGCCAGCGTGTCGGTCAGGCCGACGTGGCCCCAGTCCAGCACGTGGTTGTTCGCCAGCGTGCAGGCGTCGACGCCCGCGGCCGCGAGCACGCCCACGTTCGCCGGGTGCATGCGGTAGTGGATGCCCTTGCCCGGCCACGCCCGGCCGCGGGCGGTGATCGCCGTCTCGAGGTTGATCAGCCGCACGTCCACCGCTTCGGCCGCGAGCACCGTCAGCGCATCGCCCCAGACCCAGGCGTCGTCGACCGGCCGCGGCAGCGGCCCCGAGGCCCGCTCGGCCAGGCGCAGATACTCGCGGGCGTCGAGCACGAAAGGCTCGTGCAACTGCGGCGAGCCGGGCCGCCCCAGCGCCTGGTCCACGCCCCGGCCGGTCATGACGTCGCCGCACAGAAACAGTCGCATCGCCGCACAGTCCGTGGCTAACCCCCGCCCGCCAGGCGCGGGTCGATGGCCGCGCACAGGCTGTGGTACAGCAACAGGTGGGCTTCCTGAACGCGTATGGTGCGGTCGCTGGGGACGACGAGCTCGATGTTCGCCAGGCCCCGGCATGCTCCCCCACCCTTGCCCAGGAAGGCGACGCTGGTCAAGCGGTGCTCGGTCGCGGCCGCGAGCGCCAGGCGCACGTTCTCGCTGTTGCCCGAGCTCGAGAGCGCGATGAGCACGTCCCCCGGGGCGCCGAGCGCGGCGACCTGGCGGGCGAAAACCTGCTCGGGCGGGTAGTCGTTGCTCAGCGCGGTCACCAGCGCGTGGTTGGCCGTCAGGTCGATGGCCGCGTACCCCCGGCGTTCGAGCACGAAGCGGCCGGCGAGCTCGGCGGTCAGGTGGGCACAGTCGGCGGCGCTGCCGCCGTTGCCGCAGCACAGGACCTTGCCGCCGCGCAACAGGGTGTCGGCGACGACGTCGGCGGCGCGGGCCAGCGGCTCGGCGAGCGCCTTGAGGCTGGCGAAGACCTCGCGGGCCTCGGCCACGGCGTGGCGCAGCAGCTCATCCATCGGGGGCGTCGCCTGGCTCATGAATGCTCCTCCCCGTCCTGCCGAGGCTTGTGGGCGTGGCGGCGCATCGCCATGGCCGCGAGGCGCGGAAACGCGGTCAGCAGCGCCAGGCCGTAGCGCACGAACCCGCGTGGCCAGAGCTCGGGCCGGGGCCGGCGCAGCGTCCGCACGACCTTGCGGGCCACCGCCTGGCTGGACTGGGCGAGCACTGGCGGCGTGTTGGGCGTCGGCTCGCTGAAGCGCGTGCCCGAGAGTTCGCCGGCGACCTTGAAGAATTCCGTCCGCGTGCCCACGGGGTGAACGCTGGTCACGGCGAAGCCTTCCCCGGCCAGCTCGGCGCGCAGGGCGCCGGCGATGGCGTCCTGGGCCGCCTTGGTCGCGCCGTAGGCGCCGAAGTAGGGCAGGGCGATCTCGCTCGCCGCCGACGTGCACACCAGGATGTGGCGCAGCCCCGCCTCGGTCTGCCGCATCGGCTCGGCGGCGGCCTGGAGCGTGCGCACGGTGCCGAAGTAGTTGGTCTCGAAGATGTCGCGGTGCTGGGCGTCGGTCATCTCCAGCACGGCCGCCCGCAGCCCGTAGCCGGCGTTGGCGAACACGGCGTCGACGCGGCCAAGCTCACCCATCGCCTGGTCCATGAGCCGGGCGACGTCCTCGTCGCGGCGCACGTCGCAGGCCACGGCCAGGGCGCGTCGGCCGGCGGCCTGGACCCGGCCGGCGACGGCCTGGAGCTTGTCCAGACGCCGGGCGCCCAGCACCACGTCCATGCCGGCCGCCGCGCACGCCTCGGCCGTGGCCGCCCCGATCCCGGCGCTGGCGCCGGTGATCACGATGACCTTGTCCTGGAGTTGCCGCGACATGCCGGCCAAGTGTCGGCATTTGCCCGAGATGTTGCAAGCGGCCCGGCGACGCCCCGACCGCCGGCCCCACCTTCCGCGGATCGCCGATCCCCGGCCTGCCCCCCGCTTGCAGGGCCGCGCCCCGCATGCCACACTTGCCCGCATGACCGACGCCGAGCTGATCGAGCGGATCCGCGACACCGCCCTGCTGCACGGCAGCTTCACCCTGCGCAGCGGCCGGCAGAGCAGCTACTACCTGGACAAGTACCTCTTCGAGACCCAGCCCGATGTCCTCGCCGCCCTGGCCGAGCGCTTCGCCAGGCACGCGGCCACGGACGTCGACCGCCTCGCCGGCGCCGAGCTCGGCGGCATCCCGCTGGTCACCGCCACGGCCCTGGCCACGGGCAAGCCCACCGTGCTCATCCGCAATCAGAAGAAGGACTACGGCACAGCCAGGCAGCTCGAGGGCCGGCTCGAGCCCGGCGACCGCGTCATGATCGTCGAGGACGTGGCGACCAGCGGCGGGCAGGTGCTCGAGGCGGCCAAGATTCTCACCGACGCCGGGGCCACCGTCGCCCTGATCGTCGCGGCGATCGATCGGCAGGAGGGCGCACGCGAAAACATCGAGGCGGCCGGCTACCGCTTCGAGAGCCTGCTGACGAAGACTGACCTCGGGATTGCGGAGTGAGGATGCCTCATCCGAATCGTGGTCTTGATGCTGATTCGTGATCATCCCGGAGATCCCGCCCTTCGCTTCGCTCAGGACGGGCGTTAAAGAGGATCAGGAACCAGGATCAGGAGCAGGAGCACCATTGATGAGTGACAAGAGCCACCACGCCTGGCACGTCTACCTCGCCGGGGAGATTCACTCGGACTGGCGTCAGCAGATCGAGGCCGGGGCCGGCGAGCGTGGCCTGTCGGTGTGCTTCTCCGCGCCGGTGACGGATCACGCCGCCAGCGACGAGGTGGGGGTGTCGATCCTGGGGGAGGAGGCGTCGAGCTTCTGGAAGGATCACAAGGCGGCGCGGATCAACGCCATCCGCATCCGCCGGGCGATCGAGACGGCCGACGTCGTCGTGGTGCGCTTCGGCCCGAAGTACAAGCAATGGAACGCGGCGTTCGACGCCGGCTACGCGGCCGCGCTGGGCAAGCCGATCATCACGCTGCACGACGCCGAGCACGATCATGCGCTCAAGGAGATCAACGCCGTGGCGTCGGCGAGCTGCCGCGAGCCCGGGCAGGTGGTGGACGTGCTGGCGTACGTGCTGACGCAGGGCTAGCCCGGCCTGTTCACCACCGCAGCCGTTGCGTCGCGCCCGCTGCCCCACGCCGGGCGGCGGTAGGAATGGGGACCAGGCTCCGTCCGAAAAGTGGGTGCCACGGCTTGACCGCGAAGCGGCAAGCCGTGCGGCGGCCGACGGAGGCACGGCTTGCCCTTCGGGACAAGCCGTGGCACCGCCACTGATGCGGTTTTCGGGCGGAGCCTAGTCCTGCTCGCCGCCCATGGCCTCGACGCGTTCGCGGGCGCTGCCGATGTCGGTGATGCGCACGCCGAAGTTCTCGCCGAGCTTGACGGCGGCGCCGCGGCCGACGGCCTTGTTGTTGACCAGCAGGTCCAGCTCGTCGTCGGCGCTCTTGTCCAGCTCGAGGATGGAGCCTGGGCCGAGGGCGAGCACGTCCTCGACGGCCATGGTGCGCTGGCCGATCTGCACGATCACCGGCACCTTGAGCTTGAGGATGGTCGACAGGTCCGCCGGCATGCTCTTGGCATTATCGGCCGGGGCACGGGCGGGGCTTCAACGCGGAGAGGAAAAGCAGCCACGAATGAACACCAATCAACACGAATGCGAGCACTGACAGGCCCCGCGCGATGCGGTCGTTTGGGTGCCACTGGCGGCTTGTCCGCCAGTGGCACCCAAACGCCGTGAACGATTGATGTAGGGTGGGTAGAGCGAAGCGAAACCCACCAGTCTTGCCTTGGATCTACGAGCATCGTGGTGGGTTTCGCTTCGCTCTACCCACCCTACATTAGCGCCGCCGCCGAATAGTTCACGGC
>SLDI01000186.1:0-4825 GCA_007125385.1 Phycisphaeraceae bacterium
GGGCCGGGTGGCGGGGGTGGCGGGGCGGCCGAGGCAGCGCCGACGGAGCACGAGCTGACGATCACGCTGGATGAGGCGTTCCGCGGCGGGACGCGGCGGGTCGAGGTCTCGGGGCCCGGCGGCCGGCGGAGCCTGGACGTGAAGATTCCGCCGGGGTCGGTCGACGGCACGCGGCTGCGGCTGCGCGAGCACGGCGTGGTGCTCAAGATCAAGCTCGCCAGGCATCCGCGCTACGAGGTGGCGGGCCACGACCTGACGACGGAGCTTTACATCACCCCGGCCGAGGCGGCGCTGGGGGCGAAGGTGGAGGTCACCACGCTGGACGGGCCGGTGACGATGACGATTCCGCCCGGGGCGCAGTCGGGGCAGAAGCTGCGTTTGCGTGGTCGCGGCCTGCCCAAGGACAAGCAGGGGCAGAAGCGCGGCGACCTGTTCGTGCGGCTGCTGATCCGCGTGCCGACGTCGCTGAGTGACGCGGAGCGCGCGGCATACGAGAAGCTGCGCGAGGTCTCGACGTTCGACCCGCGCGGGCGGAGGTGACCACGAACGGCCCGAAGGAGGTACAAAGGACACGACGAGCGCGACAAGATGGAGAACCGCGAAGGGGCGAAGGAGGCGAAGGGCGCGAAGGAAAGATGAGATGGGTTTGGTTGTGACAGGGTGTATCGATGCATGTGATACCCGGGTGCCACTGGCGGCTTGTCCGCCAGTGCCCAGGCGTCACGAGAGGGCTCGACCGCTCCGATTGGCTCAGGTTGGCGCGGCATCGACGCTCCAAGGCGCATGCGGCGCCGAGACACTGGCGGGCAAGCCGCCAGTGGCACCCAGCCAGTACAGTCACAGACAGCACCCGACATCGCGTCCCCGCTTCGTGCCCTTCGCCCCCTTCGCCCCTTCGCGGTCAACCCTTCGTGCCGTCTTCGTGACCTTCGTGACTTCGTGGCTGGACACACGCAAGCGGGGCCCAGGTGGAGGTGCATGATGGATTTCAACAGGCTGACGCAGAAGACGCAGGAAGCGGTGCACGAGGCGCAGAGCCAGGCCACGCGCTTCGGGCATCAGCAGGTGGACGTCGAGCACATGCTGCTGGCGCTGGTCCAGCAGGATGAGGGGTTGGTCCCGCGGTTGCTGGCGCGCATGGACGTGGACAAAGCGAAGCTCGTCGGCGACATCGAGGCGGACCTGACGCGGCAGCCGAGTGTGTCCGGCCCCGGCGCCGAGCCGGGCAAGGTGCTCATCAGCCAGCGGCTTCAGCAGATTCTGACCAATGCCGAGAAGCAGGCCAAGCGGTTGCAGGACGAGTACATCAGCGTCGAGCACCTGGTGCTGGCGATGCTCGAGGAGCGCGACGGGGCGGCCCGGCGGATCCTCGAGCAGCACAACATCAACCGCGACGTCTTCCTGGCAATGCTCAACAAGGTGCGCGGCCACCAGCGCGTGACCAGCGCCAACCCCGAGGAGACCTACGAAGCGCTTCAGCGCTACGGCCGGGACCTCGTGGAGCAGGCGCGGGCCGGCAAGCTCGATCCGGTGATCGGCCGCGACGAGGAGATTCGGCGGACGATCCGCATCCTGTCGCGCAAGAGCAAGAACAACCCCGTGCTGGTGGGCGAGGCCGGCGTGGGCAAGACCGCCATCGCCGAGGGGCTCGCCCAGCGCATCGTGCGCGGCGACGTGCCCGAGGGGCTCAAGGATCGCACCATCTTCGCGCTGGACATCGGCTCGCTGGTGGCGGGGGCGAAGTACCGCGGCGAGTTCGAGGAGCGGCTGAAGGCGGTGCTCAATGAGGTCAAGCAGGCGGAGGGGCGCATCATCCTCTTCATCGACGAGCTGCACCTGATTGTCGGTGCGGGCAAGGCGGAGGGGGCGATGGACGCGGGCAACATGCTCAAGCCGATGCTCGCGCGTGGCGAGCTGCACTGCATCGGGGCGACAACGCTCAACGAGTATCGCCAGTACATCGAGAAGGACGCGGCCCTGGAGCGGCGCTTTCAGCCGGTGATGGTGGATCAGCCGACGGTCGAGGACACGGTGTCGATTCTGCGCGGGCTGCGCGAGCGGTTCGAGGTGCATCACGGGGTGAAGATCCAGGACAACGCGCTGGTGGGGGCCGCGACGTTGAGCAACCGCTACATCACGGACCGGTTCCTGCCGGACAAGGCGATCGATTTGGTGGACGAGGCGTGCGCGATGGTGCGTACGGAGATGGACTCGATGCCGGAGCAGCTTGACCAGATCAACCGGCGGGTGATGCAGCTCGAGGTAGAGGAGGCGGCGCTGAAGAAGGAGAAGGACGAGGCGTCGCGGCGCCGATTGGAGACGCTGGGCAAGGAGCTGGCCGACCTGCGCAACCAGGCCGACGCGATGCGGGCCCAGTGGGAGGCGGAGAAGGGCGCGGTGGGCAAGGTGCGCCACTTGCGCGAGCAGATCGAGCAGGTGCGCCACGAGATCGAGCAGGCGGAGCGGCAGTACGACCTGGAGAAGGCGGCGGAGCTGAAGTACGGTCGGCTGCCGGAGCTTCAGAAGCAGCTCGAGGCGGAGGAGGCACGCGTCGATGGCGGTGGCGGGGGCGATGGTGGTGGCGGGGGTGATGGTGGCGAGGAGCATCGGCTGCTGCGCGAGGAGGTGACGGAGGACGAGATCGCGCAGATCGTCGCCCGCTGGACGGGCATCCCGGTGGCGCGGCTGGTTGAGGGCGAGCGCGAGAAGCTGCTCAAGCTCGATGAGGTCCTGCACCAGCGGGTGATCGGGCAGGATGAGGCGGTGCAGCTCGTCGCCGACGCGGTCATTCGTGCCCGCGCGGGCATCAAGGACCCCAAGCGGCCGATCGGGTCGTTCATCTTCCTGGGCCCGACGGGCGTGGGCAAGACGGAGCTCGCCCGCGCGCTGGCGGAGGCGCTCTTCGACAGCGAGGAGAACATCGTCCGCATCGACATGAGCGAGTACATGGAGCGATTCGCCGTGTCGCGGCTGATCGGCGCCCCGCCGGGCTACGTCGGGTATGAAGAAGGCGGGCAGCTCACCGAGGCGGTGCGGCGCAAGCCTTACTCGGTGGTGCTCTTCGACGAGATCGAGAAGGCGCATCACGACGTGTTCAATGTGCTGCTTCAGATTCTTGATGATGGCCGGGTCACCGACGCCCAGGGGCGGACGGTGAACTTCAAGAACACGGTGATCATCATGACGAGCAACATCGGCAGCCAGTACCTGCTTGAAGATGCCATGGCCGGCGGGCAAGTGGGCGAGCAGACGCGGAACAAGGTGTTCGCGGAGATGCGCAGCCACTTTCGGCCGGAGTTTCTCAACCGCGTGGATGACACCGTGCTTTTCAAGGCGCTGACGCAGGCGGAGCTGACGCGCATCGTGGACTTGCAGGTGGCGCTCATCCGCGAGCGGTTGACGGATCGGCAGATGGAACTGGTGCTCACCGACGCCGCCAGGCGGCACGTCGCCGAGGCGGGCTACGACCCGGTGTACGGCGCCCGGCCGCTGAAGCGTTATTTGCAGCACGAAATCGAGACGCGCGTCGGCCGGGCGATCATCGCCGGCGATGTGGCGGACGGCGACCGCATCGTGGTCGATCACGAGCAGGACGTGGGCCTGACGCTGCGGGTGGAGAAGCCGGCGGCGACCGGGCGCAGCGCGGCGTGAGGGGCATAACCACAGAGGCACCGAGGACGCAGAAATGAGGGGGAGGGAATGACAGCAGAGGCGAGGAGAGCCGCGGCGCTCGCAATGGATGAGGAACCTGGGCATGCGCGACCAGCTCGTGCGATGGTTCAAGTCCGCGCAGAAGCCGGATTGGAAGGACAAGCAGACCGACGTCGCGGCCGCACGCCCAGCAGGCCGAACGCGGTGCCGAAGAGCAGCGCGCCGGTGCCCGACTCGGGAATGGGCTCGAAGCGGACGCTCACGAGGTCGCCGCTGCTGATGCTGCCGCTGCCGCCGGCGAAGCTGTCCTGGTGGGCGTTGAGGGTGGGAAAGTCGTGGCTCAGCGTGCCGCCGACGGCGGTGAAGGAGGCCGCCGCCGACACACCCACAGCTTCGAGCGCTACGCCCTGGAGCTGTCGCGTTGCACCACCATCCTGGACGTGGCCCGGCATCTGAACTGAGCTGGGACGTGATCAAGGACATCCAGAAGCGCCATTTGCGGCGGCGGTTCAAGCGCATCCGGCTCAAGGGGCTCAGGCGGATCGCCATCGACGAGATCGCCGTGGGCAAGGGCCATCGCTACCTCACCGTGGTGCTGGATCTGGGAAGCAGCGCGGTGGTGTCCATCGGCGACGGCAACGGCGCCGACGCCCTGGATCCGTTCTGGCGGAAGCTGCGGGCCTCGGGCGCCAGGATCAAGGCGCTGGCCAGCGACATGAGCGCCGCGTACCGGCTCGCCATCGCCAAAAACCTGCGGTCCATGCGAGGGTCCTGCAGTTGTTCGCAGCAGGCGAACGGATCGCGCGAAGCCTTGGCGTCCATGCCAAACCTCCCGAGTCAGGGTCGTCGATGGCTGGCGAGGCCTCGCCGAAGGAGGTCGCCGGCCAGCGCATGCGCACACGTGAGATGGCGCAACCCAAACATAAACCGAACTGACGGCAGGCGAGACCGAGAAGAAGCGATGTCCCTGGGGTGAGGCGGGGGATACAATTGACATCGTGGCGGGGCAAATCTAATCTAGCCGGGCCGTCCGCCGCGGGCGGGCGCGATGGTGGGCGTAGCTCAGTTGGTTAGAGCACCAGGTTGTGGTCCTGGGGGTCGCGGGTTCGAATCCCGTCGCTCACCCTTCTCCTTGTCAGTGAAGAAGTTAGAAGAATCCGGACAATCCCGGAAA
>SLDI01000322.1:0-16383 GCA_007125385.1 Phycisphaeraceae bacterium
CAGGCGCTGACGCAGCGCTCATTGGTGCGTGACGACTCGATCGCGCAGCTCGCGGCGTCGCTGCCTGCGGGCAAGCGGGCGGTGACGGTGTCGCTGTCGGACCATGCCGGGCTTTCCGGGCTGCTGTATCCGGGCAGCGTGGTGGACGTGATCGCGACGATCCGGATGGAGGTCGAGGATGCCGCCGGCGGGACGAGCGAGCAGGCGGCGACGACGCTGTTGCAGGGACTGCAGGTGCTGGCGGTGGGCGGCGATACGGTGGTGTCCTCGAACGGCGACAACGGCCGGAGCGGCGGCGGCCGAAGCCGACTCGTGGCGCTGCTGGTGGATCCGAAGCAGGCGCAGATTCTTCGGCTGGCGATGGCGCACGGCAGTGTCTCGCTGGCGATGCGCAATCCCTCGGACGCGCAGGCGGATGCCGAGGTGACGACGTGGCTGAGCGAGATCGCCCGGGCCGAGACCCGCCCAGGCCGCGAGCAGGCCCAGGCGGATGCGCGGATGATCGAGCAGTTGCAGCAGGCCCTGGCCGAGGCGCAGGCGGATCGGGATCGGCTGGCGGCCGAGGCGGGCTCGAATCCGGCGCCGGAGCCGAGCCGGCAATGGGAGGTGCTGATCATCCGCGGCAATAACAGCGAGACCCTGGAAATGGACTGGCCAGTGGAGGCGTCCGAGGAGCATCCGGCGCCGGCGGGGTGACCTCAGCAGGCCCGCTTCGGGACGCAACGGTTTCGGATCACGGAGACGACGCATGGATAGATCGGCCCGTCATCATGGTTGGTTTGCGATGGGAGTGGCCGTCGTGCTGCTGTCGACCGCGGCGTGGACAGCGCGTGCGGAGGAAGCCGAAGCGCCGCCGAACGTGTCGGGCGAGGCAGTGCGGCTCAACGCCGGGCAGTCGGACGTTCTGCAGATTCCCTGGCCGGCGACGCGCGTGTCGGTGACGGATCCCGATGTCGCGGATGTTCAACTGCTTTCGCCAAGACGGCTTCAGGTGCAAGGCAAGCGCTCGGGCACAACGGACCTGGCGATATGGGGCGAGGAGGAAGATCAGCTCTGGCGTGCTCCGATCACCGTGCAGGCGGACCTGAGCGACATCGAGTCGGCGTTGGCCGAGCTGTTCCCCCGCTCCTCGCTGGCGGTATCGCAGATGCGTGGCGTGATCGTCGTCAGCGGCGTGCTCAACCGTGCCGAAGAGGCGGAGCACCTGCGCCGGCTGATGGACGCCACGGAGGTGCGCTACATGGACATGACGCGCGTCGGTGGCGTGCAGCAGGTGCAGTTGCAGGTGCGGATGGCGGAGGTCAGCCGGCAGGCGCTGCGGACGCTGGGCGTCAATGTCGCGTATGCCGGTGAAGACTTTTTCGGAGGCATCCAGCTTGGTTCATCGGCCGGGCCGCTCGTGCCGACCAACATCGGTGTGCCGGCGGGCACGGCCGTGGGCGATGTGGATTTTGAGTTCCTCAGCGATCTGGCCGTGCCGGCCCCGGTGACGGTCTTCGGCGGCTTTCCGCGGGCGGACCTGGAGGTCTTCCTCCGCGCGCTGCAGGAGAACCAGTACATGCAGATCCTCGCCGAGCCCACACTGGTGGCGCTCAGCGGCGAGGAGGCGACATTCCTCGCCGGCGGCGAGTTTCCCGTTCCGATCGCGCAGCTCGGTGCCGGGACGACGACGGAGGTCACGATCGATTACCGCGAGTTCGGCGTGCTGCTGCGCTTCCGACCGCTGGTGCTTGGCGACGGCACGATCCGTTTGCAGATCAGGCCCGAGGTCAGCGAGCTGTCGGATGTCGGCGGCGTGGAAGTGCTCGGCACACGGGTGCCCTCACTGATCAAGCGCGAGCTGGAGACCACGCTCGAGCTCAACAGCGGCCAGACGTTCGCGGTGGCGGGGCTGATCGATCGCAGCACCAACGCCCGACGGTCGGAGGTTCCGGGGCTCGGGCGGCTGCCTGTGCTCGGGCCCCTGTTCCGCTCGGTGCGGTACGCCGAGGAGGAGACGGAACTGCTGATTCTGGTCACCGCGTCGCTGGTCGAGCCGGTCTCCACGACGGAGCCCCAGCCGGCGCCGGGCGTGCTGCACAGGCGACCGAGCAGCTGGGAACTGTTTGTCCAGGGTGATATCGAAGGCCGCGCCCGGCCGCGTGTCGGCCCGGTCAGCGCCGAGCGGCTCAAGGAGTTGGGCCTCGATGATCTGGAGGGCCCGGGCGCATGGGTCGAGCATCGCCCCGCGGTGCCCGGTCCGGAGCGCGACCGAAGCAGGAGGAACCGATGACCGGCCAGGTCGCCGTGCTGTTGATGAGCCGGGATGCGTCGTTGGCCGACCGCGTGGAACGGGCGCTGTCGTCCAATGGTCACCGCCTGGAGACGCCGCCGCTGCATGACCTGCGGGACCTGGCGCGTCGGGCGACGCATCATGACGGGGCCATCGTGTTGATCGATGCGGATGATCCCGGCGCGTCCGCGCTGTATGAACTGGACCGCCTGGGCATTGGCGATCAACTGCCGCGCACCCGCTTCATCGCCTTGGCCGAACAGGTGCGCCAGGAATTGCTGCTTGAGGCGATGCAGGCAGGGGTTCGGCATGTCATCTGCAAGAACGAGATGGACGCCGAGTTGGAGAAGGCGATCGATCGCCTCACGCCCGTGCTGCGGACAAGCGAGCGGCGGGGTCAGGTGGTGACGGTGCTCTCCGCCGGCGGCGGCTGCGGCGCCACGACGGTGGCCCTGAACACGGCGCGTGAACTCAGTGCGGAGGGTCAACCGTCGCTGCTGATCGACCTGGACACCGCCTACGGCGCGTTGGGCGCTTACCTTGGCGCCGAATCCCGATTCGGGGTCGCGGACGTGCTGGGACGCGACGGACCGTTCGACGGACAACTGATCCAGTCCAGCGCCGTCTGGCCGAACGCGGAGCTGCACCTCCTGGCCAGTCCCGCCACGACGCACCCCTACGAACCTCGGCCGGTGGAATATAAGCGACTCGGCGGGTTGCTGGACGCCTGCCGGACGGTCTACGAGGCGACAGTCATCGACGCGCCTCGCGTACCGATCGACGTGGCTTCGGAGTTGGTCACGGCAAGCGACCACACCTTCCTGGTGCTCCAGCTCACGGTCAAGGATCTGCACAGTGCTCGACGCGTGATTACGGCATTGGAGCGTCGTGCAGGGCGCTCCGACCGGATCCGGGCCCTGGTCAGTCGACATGGCCGACGACATCAGATGATCGGCACCGACGAGGCCGTGCGGGTGCTGGGCAGGATTCCGCTGGTGTACGTACGCAACGACTACCGCAGCGCGATCCGCGGGTTGAACTACGGCAAGCCGCTGGCCGACGTCGCGCCGCGTTCGAACCTGCGCCGGGACCTCCAGAGCATTGTGGCGCAAATGCGATCAACAGGCACTCAACGCGTCTAGGCACAAGGAGACTTCATGGCACGCGGAGCAACCGCAAACAACAACTCGATGCCGCCCGATACCTCGTTGGAAGGCATCAAGGCGCACGTGCATCGACGACTGCTGGAGACCTTGAACTTCGCCCAGGCCAGGCAGATGTCCCGCGAGCAACTGCACGAAGAGTGCTATCGTCGCGTCGATGTGCTGCTGACCCAGCAGCGCTGCCCCCTGTCCGAGCCGGAAAGGCAGGCCCTGGTTCAGGACGTGATGGACGAGATGTTCGGCCTCGGCCCTCTGGAAGACTACCTGCGGGATCCGGCCATCACGGACATCCTCGTCAACGGGCCGCATCAAGTTTACGTGGAACGTAATGGGCGACTGGAACTGGCCCAACAGCATTTCCGCGACGATGCCCACCTGTTGCAGGTGATTCAACGCATCGCCTCGCGTGTCGGACGCCGCATCGACGAGAGCTCGCCGATGCTTGATGCGCGTCTCACCGACGGATCGCGCGTCAACGCCATCATTCCACCGCTGGCGATCGACGGCCCGGCCATGAGCGTACGCCGCTTCGGGGCCGCCCCGCTGACGATCGAGCGGTTGATCGAGTCGGGTTCCATCGCCGCGGAGATGGCGGCGTTTCTCAATGCCGCGGTGCGTGCGCGCTTGAGTATTCTGATCTCCGGCGGCACGGGCTCCGGCAAAACCACACTGCTGAACATCCTCTCCCACTGGATCCCCGACGGTGAACGTGTCGTCACGATCGAGGACGCCGCCGAATTGCAGTTGCAGCGTGACCATGTTGTGCGTCTCGAGACGCGCCCGCCGAACATCGAGGGCAAAGGCGAAGTCACACAACGGGATCTGCTGCGCAACACGCTACGCATGCGCCCCGATCGCATCATCATCGGCGAGTCCCGTGGCGGCGAGGCCCTCGACATGCTCCAGGCGATGAACACCGGCCACGAAGGTTCGATGACCACCGTGCACGCGAACACACCCCGCGATGCGTTGGGACGCGTGGAAAACATGGTCGCCATGGCGGGCGTCAACTTCTCCACCGAGGTGATCTGCCGGCAGATCGCCTCGGCGATCGACCTGGTTGTCCATGTCAGCCGGCTCACCGGGGGCCGGCGCCGCGTGATGAGCATCGGAGAGGTGACGGGAATGGAAGGCGGTGTGATCTCGCTTCAGGAACTGTTCCTGTTCCGCCAAAGCGGACTTGATGATCAGGGCAACGCCGTGGGGCAGTTCGAGGTGTGCGGCATCCGACCCCAGGCCGTTCAACGCATCGAGGCCGAAGGCATCACGATGCCGCCCGAGTTGTTTCAGCGCCGCACGTTGTCCTCCGGGATGCCGGGGGCGAAAGGCTGAGCCATGCCCGACACCCATGCCGAACTGGTCTCGCTTCTGGTGCAGGTCGCCGTGTTCGGCCTGGTGCTGGGGCTGTGGGTCATTGTGGTGATTCTGTGGTATCTGGTGCACGCCCGACGTGTCACGCAGATGCATCGCCGCCTCGGTTTGTCATCGCAGCAGGACAGCGAGCGCGTTCTGCGACTCTGGCGCGATGGCGAGGTCGCCCAGACGCATGTCCCCGGTCAGGTGCGACGCACCGTCTGGGAACGCATGGAGCAACTGCGCGACCAAGCCGGGTGGGAGCTCCCACTGCCGACAATCCTGATCAGCCTCGGGGGCGGTTGCGTGGTCGCGGCCGGCATCCTCCAGATCGTCACCGGCCACTTCATCATCGCGCTGGGCGGCATCCTATTGATTGCGGTTGTGTTCTGGACGTTTCTCAACCACTGCGTCAACCGGCAACGGAGTCTCTTCGAGCGCCAGTTGCTCGACGCGCTGGACCTGTCGGCCCGATCCCTGCGCGCCGGCCACCCGATGGCCGGGGCCATTCAGCTCGTGGCTGAGGAGATTCCTGCTCCGGTCGGCAAGCTCTTCGCGGAGATCCGGGACACGCAGGAACTCGGAACGCCCGTGGAGCAGGCGCTGCGCGCCGCCGCTGAACGTTCCGACCATGGTGACATGAAGGTCTTCGCTGCCGCCGTGGTCATTCAGACTCAGAGCGGTGGCAATCTGGCGGACATGATGGAGCGCGTCGCGTGGGTCATTCGCGAGCGCATGCGTCTCAGTCGGCGGGCACGCGTACTCACGACGGAGGCCCAGTTCAGCAAGCGGGTGCTTTTGGCGCTGCCCTTGGGCCTGTTTGTCATCTTCAATATCCTCAACCCCGACTACATGCAACCCATGTTCACGACCACGATTGGTAATGTTCTTCTGGCCGTCGGCATGGCCGGCCTGCTGATGGGCGCGTGGGTAATGAACCGGATGGCGGTCCTGCAGTATTGAGCACGCATCCCCGCGGAGTAAGACTCCATGCTCGAGCCTCATTTGCTCATTCCGATCCTGGTGTTTGCCGCGGTCATGGCCGTGGGCGGTGCCGCATTGGCCATTCGCGGAGGTCGTCAGCGGGCGGTGCACGAGAGGTTGTTTGGCCACCGGGAGAGTGCCACGGCAACCGCCACGACACATAGCCCCGAACAATGGCTGGAGCAGACGCTTGAGCGTGTCGGTCGGCCCATGGTCAAGCAGGAGTCCGCCGGCCAGCTCCGGCGACGCCTGTTGCAGGCAGGCTATTACCATGACTCCGCGCCTGCCATCTTCCTTGCCAGCCAATTGTGCCTGCTCCTGGCCGGGCTCGTGGTGTGCGTGCCGATCCTGCTGCAGCTCGACCTGCCGGTGATGGTGCGCCTGTTTGTCGGCCTCGTGGGCGTGTCATCATTTGCGTTGCTGCCGAACCTGGTCGTCCGAGCTCGCCAGCACAAGCGCACCAAGGAGGTCAACCACCACCTGCCGGACGCCATCGACCTGCTTGAGATCTGTGTGTCAGCCGGAACCGGCCTGGACATGGCCTGGAACGCCGTCAGCGACCAGATCCGCGGCGTCAGCCCGATGCTTGCTGATGAAATGGCGCTGACAAATCTGGAGATTCAACTTGGCTCCAAGCGGGAGACTGCCATGCGCAACATGGCGGAGCGGACCGGAGCCGCCGACCTTAACTCATTCGTCGCCGTGCTGGTGCAATCCGAACGCTTCGGCGTCAGCATCGGCCAGACCCTGCGCAACTATGCCGCGTCGCTGCGTGCCGAGCGGTCCCAGCGCGCCGAAGAGGCCGGCGAAAAGTTGGCGATCAAGCTGCTGTTCCCGATGCTCCTTTTCATTTTTCCCGTGCTGTTTCTGGTCATCCTCGGCCCGGCCCTCATCCAGGTCGCCGAGGTCTTCCGCAACTTCTGAAATCCTCGGGTTCACCACCATGTACGGAGAAACGCCATGTCCAACCCTCCTCTGCCGAACCTGATGCACATGATGCTGCTGGTCAACCGCGTCGCCCTGGCGGGATACCTGCTGGTGGCGGGCCAGTTGATGGTCGTGCCCGAGCTGACCCATGGCCTGGGCACGTTCTACCACAGCGACGACTTCGCCATGTGGAACGCGCCCTGGTTGCCGGAGGTGGCGGCGATGGTGTACGGCTACGCGCTGCCGTGGTTGCACATAGGCCTGGGCGGACTGCTGCTGGCGGGCCTGCTCGGCCGGCTCTGTGCCGCCGGCGTGATGGTGATGATGCTGGGCCTGAGCCTGGCGCTGCTCGGCGCGGGGCAGACCGTGTCCGGCCAGGCGGCGCTGGTCTTTTTCACGCTGGCCGCGACGTTGGCGGTGTTCGGCCCCGGGCGGTACAGCCTCGACATGATGTTCGCGGCCTGGCGCCGCGTCGCCGCGCGGCAGGCCAAGGGCAGCGTCGCCCCAAGCGGGGCGTGACAGGCGAGGCGAGCACGGCTTGACCTGCAGGACAAGCCGTGGCGCTCCCGTCTAGAGCTGGCCTTCTCACCTTCATCCACAGCGCAACCCGCTTCCCCTGCCGTCGGAAGTGCTCGATGACCCCCTCACACGTAGAGTAAACGCGACATGCCGTTCAAAGAACCTCAAGTCTCAAGCGGACGAGTCGGAATGCACCACGTGCCGAGGCTTTTCGCACTGGCGCTCACGGCGGTGGCGATATTCGGCTGCACAGGAGTCGGTCGCACCGACACACTGGGGCCGGACCATCACGGTCGCGCCAACGAAACCATGATTCGCGCGGCCTTCGATGCCTCGGTACGCCAGGCGGTTGTCACGGAGCGCACTGTGTACCCGTACCACTTCGTCGATCAGGCGGCCGAACTCAACATGTTGGGCTTGTCACATGTGCAGAGGTTGGCCACCGCGCTCCGAGCCACGCCGGGCACAGTGAATCTTCCACGCGGTGATGTGTCTGTGGCCTTGTATGAGCAACGCGTTGAGTCCTTGCGCGAGGCGCTGCGCCATTTCGATGTCGACGCTGACGCCGTTGAGGTCATCGACGACTTTCCCGGCGGCCGGGGCATGCCCGCGGCAAGGGTGCGGTCCGGCATCGAGGCACAGCGCGACGAACGATACCGCCAACGTGGTACCAACTGAGAGGGGAACCAATGACGGCTCACTTGAGAAACTGCGACATTCGTATCTGGATCGTTCTCGGGCTCGTCCTGCTCATGATTGCGATGAGCCTCGGCTGTGCGAATACGGAGGTGAACAACGCGCCCGGCTTTCAGGATGCCCGTGATCCCTCACCGACGCCGGAGACCATGCATGCGCTGGCCAACATTCTTGCTGCCCAGGGTCGCAAGCGCGACAGCGCGATGGTCCTCCGGCGATTGATCGACGAACACCCGCGCTATGCTCCCGCCTACAGCAAGCTGGCCGAACTCCACGTCCGCACCGATCGCCTTGAACGTGCCATTGAAATCCTCAAGGACGGCCTGGACGTCGCCCCGGAGGACCCCGCCCTGCACAACAATCTGGGCATGTGCAAACTCCTGCAGAACGACTACCCGAAAGCCCTGGCGCATTTCACGGAGGCCACACGTTTGCACCCGGACCACCGCGCCTACCTGGCCAACCGTGCGATGGTGTTGGGGTTGCTGGGCCGGTACGACGAGTCGATCGAGCTCTACAAGCGATTTCTCGAGCCCCACCATGCCCACCACAATCTGGCGGTCATCTGCCGGAGCCGGGACGACCTCACGCGTGCCCGCCGGCATCAAGCGTTGGCAAGATCGCTTAAACCGCAACCACCCGCCATCCACCCACGACAGCGTTGACAGCGCATCGAAACTAAGCTATAATCATCTAATGATGTCGGAGCCGAAGGCGCTTTACTCAAGGCGCTTTAACGCGCCTTCCAGTATTGATAAGCGGATCTCACCGAACCGGCCGTCAGGCAGTTCGAATTCACACCTCCAACAACCAACAAGGGGAGAACCAGCCATGTTGAAGCACAGCTTCGATCGGGGAGGCAAGGTCGCCGCGGTGGCTGTCACCGTACTGGCCGTGGGCGTGGCCGCGGGCGTGCCGGAGACGCAGGCTGCCAGCGTCTACCAGTTCGAGCGCCTCGAAGCGAATGCCCCGGTGGACTCATCGGACAATTACCTCCTGACCATGTGGGGCTTCACGGACCCCGACGACGGGAGCGACTGGGTTAGTTTCCGCGTGGACCATATCTGGAACGTTACCGAGATCACGCAAGCCAGTATCACCAGTGTGTTCTTTCAGGATCTCGGCAACCTCTTCTGGGACGGTTCCACGGCGGGAAGCCTGACGGGCGTGTTCAACGCCGACGAGTCGCACCCCGACGTCCAGTTCACCGACCCGGCTGTCACGCTTAGTTCGCTTCCGGGCGGTGCGGTGATCAGTTTTGACACGTCTTACTCGTCCGGGGCCCAGCAGCCCCAGCCTAACGAGAACGCCATCAACCTCGACGAGTGGGCCCAGTTTGATCTGAAGCTGTTCGGCGACAGCACATTCGAGGATGTTCAGAGCCAGATCCTAGATGAGTTCATGGTCGGCCTGCATGTCAGGAACATCGAGGTTGAGGGGTATGACGGGCCAGACGACAACTGGAGCGACAGCTTTGCCATCGTGCCGCTGCCTGCCGCTGGTTGGGCCGGAGCGATGCTTCTCGGCGCGCTCGGTGGCGCGGCTGGCGTGCGGCGCAGGTGCCGAGGCTGAGCCAGCCGGTTCGTAAGAAGCCGTTCGGAACGTGTGTACGGCATTCTACGAGCGCCTAACACAATGAGTCGTCAAGCATCCCGCGGCAGATCAGGATACACCCAATGCTGAGGAACGCCTCGTGAATGTCCAGCCGCCGCTCATAGCGGACACGCAGCCGGCGGAACTGGTGCAGCCAACTCAGCGTCCGCTCCACCACCCAGCGCACGCGCCCCAGGCCGCGTTCCACAGCGGGGCCCACGCCCAGCGCCAGGCGATGCTCGAACGCCTCGATGAACTGGAGCGGTCGATCCTCCACGACGGCCGGAGCCGCTGCGCCCTGTCGACCGTGCGCGAGCTGCGCCGCGAGATTCGAAGCGGGGATTGACGCCAAACAGCTTTGAGGCGGGAGGGGGCGGCTTTACAATGAAGGCTGCCCTTTGCCACACCTTCCCAGGGGGCCGCACATGCCACGCGTCAAGTGTCCGAAGTGCCGGCAGGTCATGGAACTGGCCAGTCTCACGGCGGGGCAAGCCGTGGGCGATCGATCGGTAAGCAGGCCGTGCGAGCCGGGCGCAACGCCGGCATGCAGGTCAGATCAAGTGGAGAGAGTGCAATGGGGATATGGGATGTCATCCCGAACAACTTCACGATGATCGCGAAGGGTGTTGCGATGCAGTACCTTGACTTGAACGCAAGGTACATCGATTCGATGGGGTCAAAGCAGGAGTTGATCCTGACTGCCGGGCTCTGCCAGTCCTCGCTTTACATTAGCAAGGCACGGCTTCTCACCACGTCCGAATACCTTGCATGGTGTAGTGAATCAGCGGCCAATGACGGACTCGATCGCTTTGCCGTGACGCTTGAGGCTCTGCTGTTCAGGTTGCATGGGAACATGAACGCCCGCGACGTGATTGAAATTGTGTATCGACAGGCCGATCTCATTTCCAGAACCGTGCGAAAGACGCTCGATGCGCGGCACGTAAAGCCAAAGGTCTGTCGCGTCACCGATTGGATCATGACCGCCCGCGAATGGGAAGATAGCCGAAATCAGATCAAGGCGATCTGCCAGACGCTGTAGGGAAGAGGGCAGGGCATGCCGCTTCACTGGATCAATACCGTATCGCTGAATGGGGCGACTTCCAAGCGAGACTTGCTGACCATCATCGCTCACAGGCGTGTCTGGAAACGGATTCCATTGGAGTGCTTGGGGGGCTTGGTCAATGACGACCAAAACACGGTTGAGGACCTCAAGCAATTGGTGTTGACATCCGAGCGATATCACCTACATAAGCACCTCCTGGCCATGGCGGCCGAGATGGACGCAGGGCTGCTTCGCGTCGAGTTGGCCATTGTGCTGACCTCCACAGGCAATCGCCTCTGGACCCAGGCCGAGAACGTCCCGGCGGGATCCGCCCCGCCGGCTCGGGTCGTGGGCGAGCTTGAGCCACTCTATAGGGCGGCGCTTACCGCCGAACGTCTCTATCTCGGCGCCTATATTCCGTTGGTCGAGCTTTACCGCCGGATCGGGATGCAGCGTGAGGTTGAGGCGTGGGTGCGACGTGGGAAGCGTGCCACCGATGAGATCAAGGGTTCCGTCGGGCGTGCGGCGCAGATTGCTCAATTGATCCCCGCCGACATGGTTGATGATGCGGCCATGTACTTAGATCAGGCACGGCTAGCAACCTAATTGCCCGGACCGGAGCGGCGGTCCGGAGGAATCCCTCAATTCTGCCAGAGCATTGGCATGGGCGCGCAGATGTTCTCGACAGCGGCCATGCGGGTGCGGTACACTGGGGGGTGACCTGGTGGCCCAACATTTTGCTCGGGGGCTTCATGATGGCACACTTGACGAAACGCGCTGCCCTGTCGGTGCTCGTCCGCATGCTGTGCACCACCGCTTGCCTCGCGCTGCTCGTGGGCGCCGGTGCGAATGTCGAGACGCCATCCCTGACGGCGGGGCCAGGCGATGGTCAATGGGTCGAGCGGTATGAGGCGAGTCGGTCCGACCGGTTGGCCGAGCATGGTCAGGCCGTGCTGGACGAGTACCGGAGCATCCTGGACTCCGTGGATGCCTCCAAGCTCGACGAACAGGGGCTGGCCATCCTGCGCGACAACGCCCTGATCGCGGCCGAACGCAACGTGCGGCAGCGGCTGCGGGCGACGGAGGCGGAAGTTCCGGATGAACGCCCGATCGTGCGGTACGCCGTCATTCCGATCGAAGGCCAGTTCTTCGACGGAAGGCTCGCCGCCCTGGGGGTGCCCGACGGTCCCCTGGTGTTGGCGGAGGCGGTGGAGGCCGCGATCGCCGACGCCGCCGACCGCCAGGTGCAACACATCGTCTTTGTGATCGACAGCAGCGGTGGGCACATATTGCCCGCCAACCGCATCGCCGCGGCGATGCAGGCCCATCGCGATCGCATCACCTACCACGCCGTCATCAAGGAGGCTGGCAGTGCCGCCGTGGCCGTCGCCTTCAACGCTCACCGGTGGTACCTTCACGAGGACGCGAGCATGGGGGCGGCTCTGGCCTACACTGATTCGAACGGGCATGAGGACGTGGAGGCCAAAAGGCTCTCCTGGTGGGAAGGCGGCATCCGCGCCGCCGCCCAAGCCCACGGCCACTCCCCGCTGCTCTCCAAGGCCATGATCGTGCCCGGGACTTCCGTGGTCGGCTGGCTGGACGCGCATGGGCGGCCGCACATCTCCGCCTCGCGGGAGGAGGTCCAGACCAACGGCGAGATCGTGTTCGAGTCGGCCGGCGAGCGGGTGCTGACGGTGACGGGTGCTGAGTTGCTGCGGCTGGGCCTGGCCGAGCCTTTCGTGGAATGGCGCCATCATCCGCCGATGTTGGTGGACGAAGGCATACGCCTGCATCGGGCGATCCGCGGGGGCGAGGTGGTCGATCGCGTCACCCGGCAGTTCCGGCGGGACGTGGCCCGTGAACAGCGCGAACAACGTGACCGCGAGGAGCTGATCGCTGAACTGAACCGCAGCATCCCCCAGTGGCGGACGTTGATCCAGCAGCGCGTCGCCGATGCGCGTAACGCTGAGCCGCGCAACTTCACCTACGCCTACGATCCCGCAACGATGCGGCTGACCGGCGCCTCGCAGCGGGCCTGGCAGCAACGCACCGACGAGGCCATCGCCAAGTGGGAAGCCGTGCTCGATGGCTGCCATGACCTGGCGGATGAACTGGAACTGGCCGAGGCCCTTGAGCTGGGCGTGGGGGAAAAGTGGCAGTGGTACGAGGAGAATGTCGTGCGGGCCAAGCAGGCGATCCAGGAACTTCGCGATGATCGGCGGCGGCGGCGAATCGACGGGATGTGACAGGTCCAGCCCCAAACTTTTTTTAAGTCTCGCTCCGGAAACGGGATGGACGCAAATATGTAGTCGACAGCGTCCATGCGGGTGTGTTATACTGCGGGCGACCCGATGAACCCTGCATTTTGTGTCAAAATGGGCCTTGCACACACAAGATGTTGTGGTAGCATCGTCGCGATCCGCCGATCGGGGCGGGTCGAGGGGCGCCGGCCACGCGCCTGCGTCGGGCCTGATGGCCGGGCATGGATGCGGCAATGAGTGACAGGAGCATGCCGCCGCACCGGGAGATTTCCAGCAGTCGTCAAAACAATTCGCAGCGCAGCATCCCCGGCCCTGGCCGGGAGTTGCGGCGATCGGGGCGCGGCGAGGGGCCTCATGCGCTGCCGCGGGGTTCGGGCTGTTTCGTCTTCTTCTTATAGAGGGGGAGATGTTTTTCCGGCCGGATGATAACCGGTGCGCAATGAAAAACCCGGTGCGCGAACACCGGGCGAAGTCGTAGGCGGGCGGTCGAACCACCCTGACTCTGTGCTCACGTCAAGGTACACGACCCGCCGCCAAATGTCAAGACCCGACCGCCAAGCGCCACGGTTGCGCACGGCGGCCGCATGGATGCTGGGCATGAGGCATGGACGTGAAACGAGGGGATGAACGCGCCGCGTCGGCGCTGCCACGTCTGCTGCGCGTGATCGAGGTCGCCGAGCTGTGTTCGGTTGCCCCGGACACGGTGCGCCGCTGGGTTACGTCGGGCCAGCTCGACGCCTTTGAACTCGGCGCCGACCCCCAAGGCAAGCGGCGCGATCTGCGCATCGAGGCGACGAGCCTGCACCACTTCCTCAACGCGCGCCGGGTTCACGCTGCGACACCCGCCACCACCGGCAGTCCACGCAAACAGAAGCAGTCACCAAAGCGCTATCGCGTCGCGCTGTAGGTGCTGACGTGCTCGGGCGGGGTGCCCGGGCCGGATTTTCTCATTGGGGTATTCGGATGAAAGGGATGGCATGGAAGCAAGCACATTCGAGGAGCGTTGCCTGCCCATCCTGTGGAGCGTGGTGGGCCGGGGAGTGAGGCAGGATCGAGATTACGTCAAGCCCGAGAAATGGTTGCGCGATGCGGTACGGCGGCTGGACGATCCGGCCATCTCCGAAGACATGTTCGTCGTGCAGGGCATCGAGGCGATCAGGCGCTATCACGAGAAGCACCGTGACGCGCATCCGGAGGACGAACGCACGCGAAAGCGTATTGCCCAGGCGATTCGCTGGAAAGTGCGCTCCGAGTTGGGGCGGATACGTGAGAGCTGTGGCCGCAGGTTCCTCGGCTTTGTCGGGTTCACCGCCCGCGGCGAAGTTGTGGGGCGTGTCTACTGCGACCGCGACGGCGCAGGTTGGTCTGGATATCAACCTGATGCCGAAATACGTGAGGGGGAAATAGCCGTCCGGACGTTTGCGACCGACGATGATGCGATAGGCTGGCTGGTGTCCCTCGGGGCCGCCTGGCCGGTGCGACAAATGCGGCATGGTGTGGCGCGTCTCGATGACGTTCTGCCGCAGCATGGCGACGATGGGCCGAGGGACGTGGCGAGCATGTTGTACGATCCGTCCCGGCCGCACGCCTCGCAGTTGGTGGCCTCGCCCAACGGACCGATGAGTCGCGACGCTCAGAAGAATGGGGCGCGGCGCAAGGTCGTCACACTTCTAGAGAAGCTCGACCCGCGCAGCCGAGCGTTGCTCCGTGCCAGGTTCGGCATCGGGACTCCGGCGCTTTCTCCGTCGGAGATCGCGGAGCGATTCGAACTGACCAACATGCAGGCATCGGCGGCTGCGAAGCGGCAGGCCGTGGCGCGGGCCGCACGCCGAGCGATCGAGCAAGCGGCCAAGGTTGCCGGTGACGAGGATGGGCCGGACGACGAACCCGGACACCAACGCGGCAGGCGGCGGCATTTCTGGTCTCTGATTGAGCCGGAAGAACTCAGCCCGCTCCAGAAGAAGGTTTGGAAGGCGCACCAAAAAGGCAAGAGCGTCATGCAACTGGCTGCGCGGCACCAGATGCACCCCGCAAACGTCCGTTGGATCATCGTCTGCGGTCGCAATCTCGCATCGAAAAAAAAAGTTCGCAAACCGTGTCACACAGCATCAAAAACCTCGTAGAAGTAGATGGAGGGGAACTATCCATACCGACACCCCCCGGTCCCTTCGGGCCGGATACCCCACAGAACGCCGGTCGTGGCAGCCGGCGTTCTCCTTCTGCACCCAGCAGGCTGTACCGGTAAAGGAAACAGGTGACAAGGAGGCGAAAATGAGCGGGATCAGCTTCGGCGAACTCGTGCGGCGTGTCGGGCACCGTCCCGACCGAGTCAAGTATGTCGTGAGCAGCCGGGGAATCAAGCCCATCGCACGCATCGGGATGTATAGGGTGTTCGACCCCGCAGACGCTGCAATGGTCAAGGCCGTGTGCGACCGCATCGAAGCCGAACGTCGCGGCGTGCCTGCGGTGACCGCTTAAAGTCCCGGCCGCCCAGTCCACATCTCGTCGTCGCCCGACGACACTCCGCTCCTGGCCGTCCTGGTCAGTGGGCATCAGCAGGGGAATACAGAAATGAGAACCATGCGAAGGCGCCGACGGGCGCCGCGGCGCCGATGCGCGCCCAAGGCACTGCCCGAGCACCAGTCCCGCGACCTTTCCGATCGTCTCGACCTCAGCCCGACGCAGGCGGCGATCGTCGGGGCCTACTTCGAGGGGCGTTCAAAGTCGCAGATCGTCGCGTTCTTCGGCGTGAGCGGCCCGACCGTCGTCGAACTCGTCGGCCGCGCCCGTGCCGCCGTGCGGGCCATCGGACGCGACCCGGACAGGCTCGACCTGGATGGGTGGCGGGAACTGAATCTGCCCCCCGTGCTGCGCGAGCAGCGGAGGGCGGCAGCGTGAAAGCCAAACCTCCCCGAACGACCACCTACACGCTCGAACTCACGCCCACCCGTCCGGGCGACGGCACCGCCGAACTCCGGCAGGCGCTCAAAGTCCTGCTGCGACGCTTCGGCCTTCGGTGCCTCTCCATCAAGACCACGGAGCCCAACGAACCATGAACAACGACACCTGGCTCGATCCCCCACCCACCACGCCCAGCACGAGCGACGGCGAGACCGTCGAAGTGCTCGGTGAACGCTTCATCGTCACCGTCGGACGCAACACGCCGCCGTTCGAGCGATGGCTCGTCGCGTCGATCCAGCCGGGCCGGGACATGGAGGATCACGTCGTTCTCGTGTCCGACTGCCTCGACGGCTACAGCCGCTTCGTCGCCGCCCTGGGCGTCATCACCACCTTCCTCGTCGGCAAGGAACTGGAGGACGGGGCGCTCTTCGTCGACCACCGCGAAATCTACCAACGTGCCCACGACGAGCTTGTGGATCAACTCACCAGCGAAAGGAAATGACACATGGCCTTCATCACATCGACCGACCAGCAGCGGCGCCAGCGTCGGCGCCGGGACCGGCGCGAGCGCTCCGCACAGCCGCCGGCCATCACGAGCCCGGTGAGCGACCGGAGGGAGCCGAGCCTGGCCGAGCGCATTGAAGGGCCCACGGCCCCCGCCACGCCGCCCGC
>SLDI01000649.1:0-4819 GCA_007125385.1 Phycisphaeraceae bacterium
ACCGCCGGGCGCGGGCGGCGGGGGCGGGCGTGGCTGACGCCGGCGGGCACGGCCGTGACCTTCTCCCGCGTGCGCACGCTCGAGCCCGGCGACACCTCGGCGATCGAGCGGTTGACCTTCGCCAGCGCGGTGGCGGTCGCCGAGGCGATCGAGCCCATGCTCGCCGGCGCCGCGAGCGTGAGCCTAAAGTGGCCCAACGACGTGTGCGTGGGCACGCGCAAACTCGCGGGGATCCTCGTCGAGACCGTCGCCCTCGAGGACGGCAGCCGCGCGGCGATCATTGGCGTGGGCGTGAACGTGTCGCTGACACCCGGGCACGTGCCGGCCGAGTTGGCCGAGCGCGTCACGAGCCTGGCGATGCTCGGGGCGCGGGTCGACCGCCTGGCGGTGCTGCTGGCGGTGGACGCGGCCCTGGACGAGGCGCTGCACCGGCGGCCGCTGAACGAGCTGCTCGAACAGTGGCGTTATCGGTGCAACATGCTCCATCAGCAGGTGACGCTTGAGGCTGGCGGACGGATCGTCCAGGGGCAGGTGGTGGATCTGGACCCGCACGCCGGGCTGATTCTGCGCCGCGTTACGGGGGAGCTGATGCACCTGCCATCGGCGACGACAAGCGTGACGGCGGCCGGCGTGGCGGGGCGTGAGTGAGCGGTGGGGCTCCATCGAGCGGAGCGGGGCTTTCGCGTGGCGGCGCGGCTGGAAGGCGGGTCGCGCGAAGCGGCAAGCCGCGTGCCTTCCCGGAGCCCCCAAAACCCCTAAACCGACGCATATCACAGGCTTATAAGACCTCGAAGCCCTGACTGCGTTCAAGGTTTCCTCCCGCGGAGCCGATATAGGCAATGAACGGGAGGCAACGGGGCCCGAGCATGAGCGTGTTAGGCACAGGAGCAGCCGCGGGGGTGGCGCAGACGGCGCAGCAGGCCCAGCAGCTTGCCCGGCAGCAGGCCAAGGAAGCCCAGGAGCGGCAGCGCGCCGCCGAGCGATTGCGCGACAGCTTCAAGACGCGTCTGCGCGGCCTGGAGCAGGACGACGCCGAGCCCGAGACGCGCGTGCACATCGACGGCAACCTCATCGACGCGGCCGAGCGCCGCGGCCGGGAGGACCAACAGGCCAGGCGGCAACGTCAGCAGCAGCACGAGGAGGCGGCGCGGGCGTACGACACCGCCGCGGTGGCACTGGCACACGTCCGGCTGCCGGCCGACCTGGCCCCGCCGACGCCACCGGCCGGTGAGCGTGTCCGCCCCGCGCCACGCCCGGCGCCGCGACGGCTGGACCTCGAGGCGTAGCGCGAGCCGGCGTTGCACATCCTTTGGCGGCGCCGATCGTGGGGGCAGCGGCGGCTTGCACGGGCAGATCGATGCGCCCGGGCACCGGCGGCCAAGACGGCCGTGGCAAGCGCTTTCCGACACAGTCTGGGCGCTTTGTCGGCCGCGGTGACATCGCGGGCGCCCCGGTTCGTCGCTGGGGGCGAAGCGGGGTCGCCGTGGCACGGTGATTGAACACGTTGTGGCGGGGCTGGGATCACCTGGCACGCGAGGTGGCCTATGAACGACGACGTGCGTCCCGACCGCGAGCCCGGGCAGCCGCCGCAGACGCAGGCCCGGCAGCCGGGCCGACGTGGCCCGATGCGACCCAAGCCGCTGATCATCCGGGACGGGTACCGCGGCAGCGGCAAGCTCGCGGGCAAGACGGCGCTGATCACCGGCGGCGACAGCGGGATCGGGCGGGCGGTCGCGGTGCACTTCGCCCGCGAGGGGGCGAACGTGGCGGTGGTCTACCTCGAGGAGACGGAGGATGCCCACGACGCCCGCGACCAGATCACGGACGAAGGGGTGCACTGCCTGCTGCTGGCCGGCGACCTGGCCGAGCCGACCTTCTGCCAGCACGCCCTCGAGCAGTGCATCGATCGGTTCGGCCGGCTGGACGTGCTGGTGAACAACGCGGCCGAGCAGCACAGCGTCGCGCGGTTCGAGGAGATCGGGCACCATCAACTGCGGCGGACGTTCGAGACGAACGTGTTCGCCATCGTCTACCTGACGCAGGCGGCCCTGCCGGCGCTGCGCAAGCATGAGCACACGAGCATCATCAACACGACGTCGGTCACGGCGTACCGGGGCAGCGGGGACCTGATCGACTACGCCGCGACGAAGGGGGCGATCGTGGCGCTGACGCGCTCGCTGGCGGGAAGGCTGGCAAGCGAGGGAATCCGGGTCAACGCGGTGGCCCCGGGGCCGATCTGGACGCCGCTGATCCCGGCAACGTTCGGGCGTGAGAAGGTCGAGCGCTTCGGGACGAACGTGCCCCTCGGCCGGGCCGGCGAGCCGGCGGAGGTGGCGCCGGCGTATGTCTATCTCGCCGGTCTCGACAGCTCCTACGTGACGGGGCAGGTGCTGCATGTCAACGGGGGCGAGATCGTGGGCGGGTGAGGGGGGCCCGAGGACAGGTGGCGAGGCGGTCCGAGGCTTGGCGTGCAGGCTTTCGGCCAGCCAAGCCAGGTTTCCGAAGTTCGGCCGTTGAACGCAAAAATCACTTGACAGCGAGCTCGGGACGTGTCAGAATTTCTCTTGGGAACTGCACGATGGCTGGGGTGTAAGTCGGTGCAGCGGAGGAAGTAGCTGGACAATCTGAGGGCGGGGAGAGTTGTCGTGAAAAACTGTGTAGTGCAGGTGGTGTGGGTTGTTGTTGTGGCTGTGGGATTGCTCGTCGCTACAGGCAACGCCAGGGCAGAGTCGGTCACGGAGTTCGACGAGGGCGCCGGTGACCCGGAGAGTCTTTTCGCCAGTGGTGAGAGCGGCGATGGGCTGGGTCATCTGGGGAGCTTCAGCCATGGCGAGTTCGTCCCACCGGACAGCGGGCTGCTCGGCGACATGAACCATGACGGCGTGGTCGACACGGGCGACGTGTCGCTGTTCGTGTTGGCCCTGACGAACCCGGGGCAGTACGAGTCGCTGTTCGGCATCGGGCCGGAGCTCGTGGGCGACATCAACCAGGACGGGTCGTTCGACACGGGCGACGTCAGCGCCTTCGTGGCGCTGCTGACGGGTGCGGTCGATGGCGGCACATGGAGCTCCGGCGGGTCGGAGCCGGGCGAGGGCGCCCCGACGGTGGCGCCGCTGCCGACGGCGGCATGGGCCGGGCTCGGGCTGCTGGGCGTGCTTGGCCTGGTGCATGCGGTGCGGCGGCGCTCGGCTATGGCGGCGGCCTGAATCAGCCGCCCCCCCAACCGATGGTCAACGGGTCAAGCCCGGGAGCGCTCGTTCCCGGGCTTTGTCCTTGGGATACAATCCCGACGTGAGCACCGACCTGGATCAGCTCATGGACCGCGCCAGCCAGGCGCTGGCGCGCATGGACTACCTGGCGTGCGAGGGGCTCTGCCTCGAGGCGCTGGCGGTGGCGCGGCAGGCGGGGGACTGGCCCTACTACGCCCGCATCCTGCTGCCGTTGCAGGAGGCGCGTCGGCAGCGGCGGCTGATCGCCGCCGACGGGCCGATCCGCCTGGGCACCAGCCGGCAGCAGTCGGCGGATCATTGGCTGTCGTCGCTGCGGACCGGGTGCCTGCTGCTGACCCGGCCGCACACCGCCGAGGACGCCAGGCGGCTCGACGACGAGGCCAGGGCGGAGCGGCGTCACATCGAGCTGCTGCTGGCGGACAACGACCTGGACGACGGGGCCTATCGCCTGGTGTCGTACCGCGGGCCGGCGGTCGCCTGCCTGGTCGAAGCGCCGCCGGCGGCGTGGCGCGACATCTGGCTGGCGCCCGGGGAGCGGCCCGAGCCCGAGGCGGATGCCCAGATCGAGCCTGGCAAGAGCCCGGCGGATTGGTTCATCGACGCCACCGAGACCCTGGGCGACGCGGCGATCGCCCACGTCACGGCCGCGCCGGGCGACGTGCGGCGGATCGGGGAGCTGGAGGCGATGCTCCAGGTCGTGCCCGACCACGAGATCCTGCACCAGCGCCTGGGCGACGCGGCCCGGGAGATGGATGCGGCGGCGTAAAGCGGGCGGCCCGGCGCGGCCTCAGGTCGAGGCGGTGGGGGCGGGCTCGGCGGCCGGGCGTCGGCGCACAATCTCGTCGTCGCCGAGCTTTTGGCCGCACTCGGGGCACTGCGGGCTCGTGAGCTGGTGCAGCAGGTAGCGGCAGTTGGGGCAGCGGGGCTCCTCGATCTCGATGCTGAACTTCAGCCGGCACCCACCGCAGCGCGAGTGGCCGGTGGTCAGGGTCTGGGTGAGCAGGCATCGCGGGCAGGTGACCTGGAGCGTCAGGGCGGTGGTCTCGACGGCGTCATGGACGTCGACGTCGCTGAGGCGCTGGAGCACACGCACCAGGGCGATCAGGGCCAGGGTGATGATGACCGCGGCGGCCATGAGTCGGCCGTACCAGGGCTCGTAAGGCTCGAAGAGGATCATGGCGGTGGCGGCGAGCACGACCACGGCGATGGCGACGATCGTTACGGGCTGGCTGAGGCGGTAGCGTGGCTCGAGCCTGACGATCGCGACCTGCCCGGCGACGGCCAGGGCGACGGACCAGAGCAGGCCGATGCCCAGCAGCTTCCAGACGCTGGTGTCGACGACGAAATCGGCGAACGCCTCGAACCAGATCATGGCCAGGACCATGACGACGCAGCCGGCGAGCAGGACGATGGCGACGACCATGGCCGAGCGCCACAGGCCCTTCGCGTAGATGTCGTAAGCGGCGACGGCCGGCAGGGCGCCGACGCCAAGGGCGAGCATGCTGCCGATCAGCCGCGCGGTCGGCTCAAGTGGGAAGAGCTCGAAGACGGCGGCGACGCCGGCGAGCGCGGCGAGGACGAAGGCGGCC
>SLDI01000002.1:0-16359 GCA_007125385.1 Phycisphaeraceae bacterium
GGCCGACGACGAGGCGTTGGAGGACACCTGGTGGTTCGTGCCCGCCGGCGGCGAGTTCGGCGCCTGGGACCTGGAGTCGAACGAGCCGGCGGCCGAGCAGGTCGATCCGTACGCCGAGGTCGATGGCGAGCCCGGTGATGAGCCGGTGCGTGAGTGACGACGGGGCGGAAGGGTTGGAAGCGTGAGAGGGGAAGCCATCGCGGCGGCCGGCAAGCCTGCAAGCGTTGCGCTTGCAGGCTTCGGCCGTACGCGGAGGCGGAGAAAGGCAGCCCCATCCGCGGCGCCGTGCCGCGCGGGGCGCCCGGAGCCTTTGCCTGGAGACGTGACGATGGCTCGCAGCAAATGCCTCATTCTCGCGACCGTGATCGCCGCCCTGGCCATGACCGCCGGGGCGTGCAGTTCGGGCAAGTCCAACCAGGAGCATGTCGACGAGGCCAACCAGCGTTGGCTGGCGATGCGCTCGACGCTGATGCTGGAAATGGCGCATCAGCAGTTCGAGACCGGCGACCTGGACATGGCCGAGCAGACCGTGCGCGAAGCGACGGAGATGGACCCGACCAACGCCCGGCTGTACGCGCTGGGCGGGCGCATCATGCTCGAGCGTGACCGCCTGGAGCGGGCGTATCACCTGTTCAACGCCGCCGTGTCGCAGGACGAGGACCTGGCCGAGGCCCATTACTACAAGGGCGTGGTCCTTCAGCGCTGGCAGCGCTTCGAGTCGGCGCACGCCGCGTACCGGCGGGCATACGAGATCCAGCCCGACGAGGCGAGCTACCTGCTGGCCGTGGGCGAGATGCTCGTGGAGCGTGGCCGGGCCGATGACGCGATCGAGCTCTACGAGTCGCGGCTGGAGTACTTCGACCAGAACGCCTCGCTGCGGTCGGCCCTGGGGCACCTGCACCTGATGCGTGACCAGCCGCGGCGGGCGGTGACGTACTTCCGCGAAGCGTCCGTGCTGGACCCGAGCGATCGGGCCCTGCGCTACGAGCTGGCGATGGCGCGGGCGGCGGCGGGCGATCACCCGCGGGCCATCCGCGACCTGCGCGCCCTGCTGGGGGATCCGAAGACGGCCAACCGGCGCGACCTGCGCCTGGCGCTGGCGCGGTCGTATCGCGAGCTGGGCCAGTTCGATCAGGCCCGCAACGAGCTGACGCGCCTGGCGCGCGGCGAGCGCGGCGAGGCGTCAGACTGGCGTCGCCTGGCTGAGTTGAGCTGGGAGATGGGCGAGGTCAACGACACGCTCTACGCGGCCCGGCGCGCCACCGAGTTGGACCCGCGCCAGGCCATGCCGTACGTGCTGACCGGCCTGGCGCTGACCGAGCGCGAGCAGTACAACGACGCGGTGATCGCCTTCGACCGCGCCCTGGCGCTGGAGCCGGCCGACGCCTCGGCGATGATCCTGCGCGGCATCGCGCTCCAGCGTGCCGGCCGCGCCGCCGACGCCGTGGCGAGCTACGAGGCGGCGCTGGAGCTCGAGCCCGATGATCGGCGTTTGCACCAGTTGATCGAGCGGGCACGCACGCAAAGCGACGGATAATTCCGCCCCCCCACCCCGACCGCGGAGGGGAGACCCACCGCCGGCTCCGCCGGTGGTGGGCTTTTTTTTTCCGTCGTCCGGCGAAACCAGGGTTGCCGTGACGATGCGGCCCCAAAGGGGAGAAGGGTTGTAGCCACGGGTGGAGCGCAATCGCAACCCGTGGATGAGATGGGTCCCGCACCAACCCGCCCCCGCGGGGGCGGAGGCAGTGCCGTCTGAATGCTGCCTCGGCCCCTGCCGGGGCAGGTCGTTTCATGGTCACATCATCCACCGGTTGCGCTGCGCTGCACCCGTGGCTACAGCCCGTCGCCCCTTCAGTGCGATCCCGCGGCCGTTCCGGCTGTCCCGTCGGCGCGGATCATGGCGCCTGGCGGGCGCCGGGCGTCTGGCGGGGCTGGGCGGGTGGCGCGTCACGGCCGCTACATCTGGCTCGACCATGGGCGAAAACCGCGGGCCGGGCGCAGGCCGGTTCAGCGGGGACCTGGAGGTGTCGAATAATCAGGAGACAAGGCCGGCGGTACCCGCGCGGACGGGGCGGACCTTGATGGGGCCTCCGGGAGAAAGGTTGCTCGCGGATGAACAGGCAGAGTCCCTTGGTGCTTGTGGTCGATGACGAGCCGCACATTGTCAACGTGCTGACGATGAAGCTGCGTGGCGCCGGCTACGCGGTCGTCACCGCCGAGGACGGGGAGCAGGCCTACGAGCTGGCGGTCGAGCAGTTGCCGGACCTGGTGATCACGGACTACCAGATGCCGTTTCTGTCTGGCCTGGAGTTCGCGCAGCGCCTGCGTGTGGGGCAGATGACGTCGATGACGCCGGTGCTGATGCTCACGGCCCGGGGGTTCACGATACCGCCCGAGGCCCTGGCCAAGACGAACATCCAGGCGGTGCTGAGCAAGCCGTTCAGCCCGCGTGACGTGACATCGCGCGTGCGGCAGCTTCTCGAGCCGGGCCCGGCCGGTGGACGGATTCACGTGGAGGCGACGAACGCCTGATGAGCACAAGTGTCGATGATCACGCTCAGTTGGCCGGGCTGCCGCCGCGCCTGCGCGATCGCCTGCCGCGGCTGGGTGCGACATTGCTGCGCCTCGAGCATGACGGGGCGGCGCGGGTGGTCATCGGCGACCAGTGGTTCGCGTCGCTGCTGGCGGGCAGCGAGCTGTTCACCGCGGCCGTGGCGCGCTCGTGGAACGCGCTGGAGCAGTCGCGGGGCGAGCTGGTCACGGTGCTGCCGGGCGTGTCGCTGGTGCCGCTGCAGGGGCGGGTGCGTCGCCGGCCGGACACCAACGGGCATCGCCCGGCCCTGTGGGCGGCGCTGATCGTGGGCCCGGCGGTCAGGCAGGCGGAGCAGTTGCATCGGCTTTGTGACGAGGCCGGCGTCGACTTCGAGATGACCCGCCGCCGCCTGTCGCGCGGGTCGCTGCTGCGCCAGGCCGAGGCGACGCGGCTGGCGCAGACGCTGAGCTGGATGCACGAGGACAGCGTCGAGATCGACCGCCGGCGCGACGAAATTCAGGGCATGAGCCAGGAGCTGGCCGAGACCTACGAAGAGTTGAGCCTGCTCTACACGTTCTCCAACAGCATCACCGTCAACCAGGACCCGGTCTCGTTCGTGGGCGAGGCCTGCCGCGAGCTGGCGCAAGTCGGATCGCTGAGCTGGATCGCGATCCAGTTGATCGACGACGACCCGCGCCTCGGCCCGCTGGCGGGAGCGGTGCACGTGGCGGGCAGGATGAACGCCGCCAGCGAGCGGCTTAAGCGCGTGGGGCGCGTGCTGCTCGAGCGCTATTCCACCGTCGAGCAGCCGGTCGTCATCGACGCGGTGGGCGAGCTGGGCATCGCAGGCTTGGACGAGTTGGCGACGAGCGTGCTGCTGGTGCCGCTGCGCGACGAGAACGGGCGACTGCTGGGACTGCTCATCGGCGCCGACAAGCTCGACGGCACGCTGATCAACAGCGTGGACATGAAGCTGTGCGCCTCGCTGGGCTCGAGCCTGTCGATCTTCCTGAGGAACATGATGCTCTACGAGGACATGCAGGCCATGTTCCTCGGCACGCTCCACGCGCTGACCTCGGCGATCGACGCCAAGGACTCGTACACCCACGGCCACAGCGAGCGCGTGGCGCTGCTTTCGCGCCAGCTCGCCGAGGCCGCGGGCCTGAGCGAGCACACATGCGAGCGGCTCTACATCGCCGGGCTCGTGCACGACGTGGGCAAAATCGGCGTGGCCGAGAGCGTGCTGTGCAAGCCCGGCCGGCTCACCGCCGAAGAGTTCGAGCTGATCAAGATGCACCCGACGATCGGGGCGCGGATCCTCAAGGACATCCGCCAGATGAGCGACCTGATCCCCGGCGTGCTCTACCACCACGAACGCTGGGACGGCCGGGGCTATCCCGAGGGCCTGTCCGGCAGCGACATCCCGCTGTTCGGCAGATTGATCGGCCTGGCCGACGCCTTCGACGCCATGAGCTCGGACCGCACCTACCGCAAGGCCATGGACCTGCACAACGTGCTGGCCGAGGTGCGCCGCTGCGCCGGCACGCAATTCGACCCGGACCTGGCGTCGCTGTTCGTGACGCTCGACTTCACGCCCTTCTTCGAGCTGATCGAGCGCCACCGCGACGCCGACCGCGAGCGCGAGACAGGCCTGTCACGTCCGGTCAGCTTCAGGGAGGTTTCGTGATGCGGATCATCGAGCGGGAATCGACGGCCGACGGCGCGGGGAACGTGGCGGTGCTGGCGGTGGCGGGTGAGCTTGCCGGCGAGAGCGTCGCCGCCTTCCGCTCCCAGGCGATGCAAAAGCTCGAGGCCCGGCCCAAGCTCGACATCGTGCTCGAGCTCTCCGAGCTCGACGGCATCGACTCGCAGGGCCTGGAAGCGATGCTCGCGCTTCAGGACGAAGCGGCCGCCCACCTCGCCCACGTGCGCCTCGCCGCCTGCCCCGAGACACTGACGACCGTGCTGCGGCTGACGCGGCTGACGGACCGCTTCGACATCGACCGCAACGTCGAGGATGCCCTCGCCTCGTTGCGGGCAATCGGCGCCAACGCGTGATCGAACGCTGAACAATGGGAACGTGTCATGGTGATGGCCAATGAACCCGCGCAGGGGACGACACCGGCGGCGATCGCCGGCAGCATCCGCGTCGGCGACCTGCTCCTGGAGCGCGGGCTGATCACGAACGAGCAGCTCGACCAGGCCCTGGCCCACCAGCGCGCCCACGCCAGCGACAAGCTCCTGGGCGAGGTGCTCGTGGAGCTGAGCCTCGTCAACGAAGAGCAGGTCATGGCCGTGCTCGCCGAGGCGTACGGCGTGCCGTACGCCCGCCTCGAGCCGGCGCTGGTCGACCCGGAGATCGTCGAGCTGCTGCCGCGCGAGTTTCTCCAGCAGAACGTGGTCGTGCCCATGTTCCTGGTGCGCGGCGTGCTGACGGTGGCGGTGGCCGAGCCCGCCAACGTCTTTCTCATCGAGGAACTCGCCCGCCGGACGGGCCACCAGGTGCAGATCGTCGCCGGGACGCACAGGACGATCGCCCAGACGCTCGAGCACATGGGGCCGGCCGAGGAGGTGCACGTCGTCGACGACGTGATGGATGATCTCAAGGCCAACGACCTGCTGGCCGCCGAGCAGCAGGTCGCCGAGGCCGCCCACGGCGCCGACGACTCGCCGACGGTGAAGCTGGTGAACTACCTGCTGCACCAGGCGGTGCAGGAGGGCGCCAGCGACATTCACATCGAGCCGGGCGAGGAGGCGCTGCGCGTGCGCTTCCGCGTCGACGGCCGGCTGTACGAGAAGCTCAACCCCCCGCCGGGCATGCTCCCGGCAATCGTCAGCCGGCTGAAGATCATGGCCCAGCTCGACATCTCCGAGCGTCGCCTGCCGCAGGACGGCGGCGTGCGGGCGATGATCGACCGCCGGCCGATCGACCTGCGCGTCTCGACGATGCCCGGACGCTTCGGCGAAAAGGCCGTCGTACGCATCATCGACAAGCGCAACGTCGTGACCAGCCTCGACCAAATCGGCTTCGAGGGCCAGATGCTCCAGCGCTACCGCAAGCTCATCGCCCGGCCCAACGGCATCGTGCTGGTCACCGGGCCAACCGGCAGCGGCAAGAGCACCACGCTCTACGCCACGCTGCACGAGATCAACGACGTGGCGCGCAACATCAGCACCGTCGAGGACCCCGTCGAGTACAACCTGCCCGGCATCAACCAGTTCCAGGTCAACGCCAAGGCCGGCTTCACCTTCGCCGGCGCCCTGCGCTCGCTGCTGCGCCAGGACCCGGACGTGGTGATGGTCGGCGAGATCCGTGATCAGGAGACGGCCCGCATCGCCGTGCAGGCGGCGCTGACCGGGCACCTGGTCTTCGCCACGCTGCACACCAACGACGCCCCCAGCGCGGTGACGCGGCTGTACAACATCGGCATCGAGCCCTACCTCGTCGCCGCGTCGCTGCGCGGCGTGCTGGCCCAGCGGCTGGTGCGCAAGCTCTGCCCGCACTGCCGCAAACCCGCCGAGCCCGATCCGACGATTCAGCGCATGCTCGAAGGGCTCAGCGGCGGCGAAGCGATCACAGGCCAGATCTGCGAGCCCGCTGGATGCACGCGCTGCCGACGCCTGGGTTACGCCGGTCGGCTGGGCCTGTTCGAGCTGTACATCCCTGGCGACGAGTCGCTCGACGCGATCAGCCGCGGCGCCGGGCTCCAGGAGCTGCGCGACATGGCCCGGCAGGATTCGTACTACGCCACGCTGGCGCGCGACGGCCTGGCGAAGCTGACCACCGGCCAGACCAGCGTCGAGGAGCTGGTGCAGGCGATGGCGATATGAGCAACAGTCACACATCAATCCACTCGTGGCGTTCGCCGGTGCCACTGACAAGCGGAGTCCGCGGAGCTTGGCAGTGCCCATCGACGTCACAGGCCCGCGTCGCGTCATGCACTGACAAGGCCGCGGACGGCCTTGTCAGTGGCACCCGGACGGGCATCGGCGGCGACAGCCCCAGCGGAGGCAACGATCATGAGCCAGTTCAGCTATCGCGCCCGGACACCACAAGGTGAGCTGCTCGAGGGCATCGTCCACGCGGCGTCGCTCGACGAGGCCGGGCGGCAGTTGCGCAACGAAGGCAAGTTCGTCGTCGCGCTGACGCCCGCCCAGGGCGACAAGGCCGACGGCCGCGGAGGCGGCGCCGCGGGCGCGGTGTCGCCGGGAAACCTGAGCATTCGCATCGGCACCGGCGTGCGCCGCGATGAGGTGGTCAATTTCACGCACCGCCTGGCGCTGATGATGGAGACGGGCGTGCCGGTGACCGAGGCGCTCAACAGCGTGGCCGAGCAGTGCCCCAACCCGCACTTCGCCAAGGTGCTGCGCGACATCGAGAGCCACGTCCGCGGCGGCGGCACGCTCTCCGACGCCCTGCGCCGTCATCACCGCGTCTTCCCGCCGCTGATGGTCAGCCTGGTGGCGGCGAGCGAGGTCTCGGGAACGATGAGCACGATGCTCACCCGCATCTCGCAGTACCTGGACAAGCAGCAGCGCATGACGCGCAAGCTGCGCGGGGCGCTGACCTACCCGGCCGTGCTGATGGGGCTGGTGGCCGCGGCGATCATCTTTCTGCTGACGTTCCTGATGCCGCGCTTCACCGCCATCTACGCCGACCGCGGGGCCGCGCTGCCCGGGCCGACGCGGGCGCTGATGGCCACGAGCGAGTTCCTCGTGAACTGGTGGATGCTCTGGGGCCCGGCGCTGCTGCTGATGCCCGTGCTCCTGCTCGTCGCGGCGCAGACGCAGCCGGGACGATGGGCGCTGCACACGCTGGCGGTGCGCCTGCCGGTGATCGGGCCGATGATGATGAAGCTGTACCTGGCGCGGGCGTGCCAGGCGATGGCGACGCTGATTCACGCCGGCGTGCCGGTGCTGGACATGGTCGCGGCGGCGCGGCAGATCACCCCCAACGTCCACTTCCAACGCTTCTGGGACAAGGCCGACGATCAGCTTCGCCGCGGCGGACAGCTTTCGAGCGTCATGGCCGGCTCGGCGTTGATCCCCGTCGACGTCGTGCAGATGGTGCAGGCCGGCGAGAAGACCGGCCGGCTGGGCGCGGTGCTCGAGCGCGTCGGCGAGCATGGCGAGGAGGCGTTCGACGCGCAGGTGCAGCAGGCAACGCAGATGATCGAGCCGGCGATGATCGTGGTCATGGGCACGATCATCGGCTTCATCGCGCTGGCGATGCTGCTGCCGATCTTCCGCATCTCCACCGTCATCGCGGGCTGAGCACAGCCCCCCCTACTCCCCTTCCATCACGATCGTCTGCCCGTTCTCGAATGCGTAGCTGCCGACGATGCAGTCGCGGATCACCGTCGCCACGGTCACCGGCGACATGGTCTGGTCGCGCGGCAGCACGTCCTCGCTGAACAGCCCGCGCAGCATCGGCGTCTCGACGGCCCCGAGCACCAGCGCCACCGCCTTGAGCCCGATCGCCTCGCCCTCGTCGGCGGTGCATCGGGTGAACATGTTCACGCCCACTTTCGCCGCCGCGTAGGCCGAGAACCCCCGGAACGGGTCGATGCTCGCCATCGACGAGACGTTGACGATCACGCCCGCCTGCTGCTGGCGGAACGTCGGCCACAGCGCCGCGGTCATCATCACGATCGCCGAAAGGTTGGTGTCGATGCACTGTCGCCAGATGGCGGGCGTGAGCTCTTCGATGGGCATCAGCGGGGCGTTGCCCGCGACGTTGGCGACGGCGTCGACCCGCCCGAAGTGCTCGACGACGCGCAAGGCCGCGGCCCGCGTGTCCGCGTCGTTCGTCAGGTCGGTCGGCAGCACGAGCGTGCGGTGCTCGCTCGTGCCAAGCCTCTCGCTGATGCCGGCGACGGTGGCGTGGAGGCGATCTTCGCGACGGGCGATCAGCGCCAGGTCGTAGCCGGCCTCGGCCAGCAGGACCGCGGTCTCGCGGCCGACGCCGTCGCTCGCCCCCGTGACGATGGCCACGCGGTTGGTGGGCATGACCGCGATGATAACGCGGGCGCGGGGTTCTCGCAGAGGCCGCGGCGAGCGCGGAGGAGAAGATGATGAGGCGGGTGGGAGAACTCGGGTGCCGCTGGCGGCTTGTCCGCCAGTGCCTTGGCCGCACGGACACCCCATCGTGGCAATACCGCCTGATGCCGCGACGGGGCGCCTGCCACCGGCGGGCAGGCCGCCGGCGGCACCCCTGCCAGCCGTGCATCGCCGCCGTCCGTTGCCTATACTTCCCGCTTATGTCGAACGGGCTCTCCGACACCAGCGGCTCGCTGCGCCTTTTCCGGGCGTTCGGCATCGACGTGTACGTGCACTGGAGCTGGTTCATCATTGCCGCGTTCATGTACCAGTTCGTGGGCGTGCGCAATCCGCCCTGGTTCATCGCGGTGTACCTGAGCCTGTTCGCGATCGTGGTGATGCACGAGTTCGGGCACGCGCTGGCGTGCCGGAGCGTGGGCGGGTTCGTCAAGCACATCGTGCTCTGGCCGTTGGGCGGCGTGGCGTTCGTAAGGCCGCCGGAGCGTCCCGGCCCGACGTTGTGGACGATCGCCGCGGGGCCGCTGGTCAACGTCGCGCTCGTGCCGGTGACGTGGGTGCTGTGGATGACGCTGGGCCAGGGTGTGACCGCGATGTCGCCGGACGACCTGCTGGGCAGCTACCTGCTGGCGCTGATGGTGATGAACCTGGTGCTGCTGGTGTTCAACATGCTGCCGATCTACCCGCTCGACGGCGGGCAGGTGTTCCAGTCGATTCTCTGGTTCATCGTCGGCCGGGCGCGCAGCATTCGGATCGCGGCGACGACGGGCATGGTGCTGGGCGTGATTCTCGGGGCGGTGGCGTTCGCCTACGAGCGCTGGTTCATCGTCGTGATCGCCGCGTTCATCCTCATGCAGGCCTACAACGGCATCCAGTACGCCCGCTACCTCGCCGCCCACGAGCCGCAGCGGTATTAGAGCGTTGCCGATCGATTCGTCGCGGTGGCCACCTCAGCCAAATAAGGAAGCCAGGAGACCAGGAAGGAGGGAGAGTTTCAAGATATTGAAATGGTCATTGATGTTGGTTGCCCTGAACGATGCCCCGTCCCCCTTTCTTCTTTTCCTGCCTTCCTTTCCTGGCTTCTTGGCTTCCTCATTGTCTTGCATGGGTGGCGGGTGCCACGGCTTGTCCGCAATGCGGCAAGCCGTGCGATTCAGCACCGACGCACGGCTTGCCCTTCGGGTCAAGCCGTGGCACTCGACGCGCCCGATTGAAGGGCAACCCGCTCACGCCGTCGCCAGCCCCGCGAACCGCTCCATCGCCTGCTCCCACGCCGCCGCGTCGGCCGGCTCGAAGCGCTTGGGCGCCACCGAGGCCGCCACCAGCTCGCGCAGCTCCGCCAGGCTCGCCACGTCGCCCGCCCCCAGCGCCTGCGTCAGCGCGTTGCCCATCGCCGTCGCCTCGTAAGGCCCGACGAGCACCGGCCGGCCGAGCGCGTCGGCGGTCATCTGGTCCAGCAGCTCGTTCTTGCCTCCGCCGCCGACCACGTGCAGCCGCCCGATACGCTTGCCCGTGAGCTGCTCGATGCCGTCGAGCGTCTGGCGATAACGCAGCGCCAGGCTCTCCAGGCAGCAGCGCACGTACTGGCCCGCGCTCTCGGGTTTGGGCTGGCCGGTCTGCTGGGCGTAAGCGTCGATCTTGGCGCACATCTGACCCGGCGCCGCAAATGGGCCGTGGTCGGGATCGACCAGCGTGCGGAACGGCTCGGCCTCGCCGGCCATCGCGGTGAGCGTCGGGTAGTCGTAGTCCTCACCCCGCGACGCATGGTCGCGCTGCACCTGCTGCACCAGCCAGAGCCCGGCGATGTTCTTGAGAAAGCGAATCCTGTCCGCCACACCGCGCTCGTTGGTGAAGTCCAGCTCGCGCGTCTCGTCGGTGATCAGCGGCTGGTCCAGCTCCACGCCCATCAATGACCACGTGCCGCTGGAGAGGTACGCCCAGTCATCGCCGCCGGTCACCGGCACGGCCGCGACCGCGCTGGCGGTGTCATGCGAGCCGGGCACGATGACGTCGAGCGACTCCAGCCCCGCTTCGTCGAGCAGATCCTGCCGCACCGTCCCGATGCGGGTGCCCGCCGGCACGATCCGCCCAAGCATGTGCGTGGGCAGGCCCAGCTTGCCCAGCAGCTTCGTGTCCCACTTGCCCGTGCGCGGGTCGACCATCTGGCTGGTCGAGGCGATCGTCGCTTCGACGACCTGCTCGCCCGAGAAGAAGTAGTGCAGGAGATCGGGGATGTGCAGCAGCCGGGCGGCCGCGTCGACGCTCGCCGGCTCCGCATCGTGCTGCGCGATGAGCTGATACAGCGTGTTGAACGGCAGGAACTGGATGCCCGTCGCTTCGTAGATCGCCTCGGCGCCGACGGTGGCGAAGGCCTTGTCCTTCGCGGCGTGGCATCGCTCGTCGCGGTAGGCGTGCGGCAGGTGCAGCAGTTGCCCGGACCTGCCCACCAGCGCGAAGTCGACGCCCCAGGTGTCCACGCCCAGGCTCACGAGCTCCAGCCCGCGCTGCCGCGCCACCGCCGCGCCGCGCTTGAGCCCCTCGACGAGGTTGGCCCAGAGCTCGAGCAGGTTCCAGTGGTAGCCCGAGGGCAGCCGCTGCGGCGTGTTGGCGAAGCGGTGGACCTCCTCCAGCTCAACGCGCTGGCCGTCGATCCACGAAAGCATCGCCCGGCCGGACTCGGCCCCGAGATCAAATGCGAGATACGCCTTGGCCATGTCGAAACTCCTGCGTTAACCACGGAGGCAGGGAGGGAAGGAACCACCGATGCATGGTGATGCACACTGATAAGAAGAGGATAATGAGGAAGCCAGGAAGCCAGGAAGGAAGTCAGCCGACTCCGCCCCCCCTCCCTTTGGGAAGGGCTGGGGGAGGGTGTCAACGGCCGCCTTGCGTCCACGATACATCATCAGATCGACAACAGCGACGCACGAGGCAGGCGACCACGCAAGGCCTGCCGGGGCGCCCGCCCTTGACTTCCTGCGCTCCTTTCCTGCCTTCCTGCCTTCCTTATTCCCTCTTATCATCAGTGTGCATCATCATGCATCGGTGGTTTCAACCCTCTCCCCGCTCCGCCTTCAGCGCCGCGGCGGCGCGTTGGATGTACGGCAGGCCGCTGATGAGCGTGACGAACACCGTCGCGTAAACCAGCACGTCGCGCACCCACGCCAGCCAGGGCTCGTGCTGACGCGGATCCAGCCAGACGATCAGCAGCACCACGGGGATGGCCACCGACTGGAGGATCATCTTGAGCTTGCCCGAGAGGCTCGCGGCGAACTCCACGCCCTTGCTCTCCAACTCGCCGCGCACCGACGTGACCAGCAGCTCGCGGGCGAGGATGATCGCCACCATCCACGGGTACACGCCGCTGACCATCGTCACGTGCACGTCCTCGGGCCCGGGGGTGATGACGAAGCGAGGCCCGGCCAGGTAGATGAACGCCCCGATCACCAGCACCTTGTCGCAGAAGGGGTCCATGATGCGGCCGAAGGTCGACTCGACCTGCCAGCGGCGGGCCAGATAGCCGTCCAGCGCGTCGGTGACCGCGGCGAGGATGAAGATGGCGATCGCCACGAGCAGCAGCCACGCCGGCGCCACCGGGTAGCGGTACTGGTTGAGCACCACGAAGAACACGGCCGCCAGGACCAGGCGCAGCAGCGTGAGCTGGTTGGGGATCTGGCGGTACATGGGGCGGCCATGTTAACTGATCGGGGCTGCTCCCGCGGCATATAAAGCCGGGACCGCTGGTCCCGGGGCATCGGCGAAACGTCCACGACAGCCCCGCGCCGCCGCCGGCACGTGCGACGGTCACGCGCCGGCGGGTGGCGAGGCGACGAAGGCGACGCGCAGCCAATCGGGCAACCACCGCCGCCGCCCCGGGACCAGCGGTCCCGGCTTTATACCCGAGACGCGATCGTCACCGCCGGGTGCCACGGCTTGGCCGCGAAGCGGCAAGCCGTGCGATCCGCGACGGAAGCACGGCTTGCCCTTCGGGTCAAGCCGTGGCACCCAACCCCGTGAACGTCGCCTTGTCATGCGCTCACGACAACCGGGCGCACCCTCCCCCTGCCCCTCCCGCAGGGAGGGGGGCCGCTACCTCCGCCGCGATGGCGCGGCATACACCGGCAGCAGCAGCGTCGTGCGGAAGCGGGCGAACCGCCGACGGCCTTCGATCACCAGCTCCCAGTAGAGCGGGCTGGGCGTCGCGAGCCGCGTCGACAGCGAGTCGCTCGCCGGCAGGGGCAGGTCGATGGCGATGCTGCTGCCGGGCAGTTCGCCAGGTACGAACTCGCGAAGCTCGTACGCCTGCGCCCAGCGCTGTTCACACGACGGCGGTCGCCGCTCATTATCACCCTCGTCCTCCCTGACGCAGCGCAGGCGCAGCGTCACCGCGCGCAGCTCCGGCAGGCCCTCGAGCCGGCCACACACCGCCTCGCCGAGGAAGAACGGGAATCGCTCGTAGACGAGGCGGATGGGCCCGTGGCGGAGCCGCGTGAGCAGGTCGCGTACGCCGACATGTCCCAGGTACATCCCCATGGCGCCGAGGAAGGCGACCAGCGCCCCGACGCCGAGCAGCGCCGGCCACGCCAGCGGCGACACGAACAGCGGCCCCACAGCCTCGTTGAACACCGCCGCCACCAGCAACACGATCGCACCGATCACGCCCGCGAAGCAGACCATGACCACGCCGTTGTCCACGCGATCGTCCTCCGCCGCGTCGCGGTTCCACGGATGATCACGCATGTAGTGCGCCTCGCCCGTGGCGACAACGCGCTCATCGCGCTCGCTGCGCCGCAGGCCACTGCGCAGGCTGACGTAGGTAAACAGCACCCCGCCGAAAAGGAACAGCAGCCCCAGCATCACGCCGAACGCCGGCACCTCGGCCATGACGCCATCGGGCCCGAACGCCCCGCGTGCACTGAGGATGAGAAGCACGCCGCCTGCGGTCAGCGGCAAGCCGATGATGCAGCCACCGAAGCCGTGCACCTCGTTCTGCCCACGAAATTCGCTGGTCTCGCGCCAACCCAGCCGGCGCGGCTGTGTCTCGGGTTTGTCGATGGGTACGAAGTGCATGACCGTGTCCTGGGCCCTGACCCTCACCGCCGCGAGGGCGGGGCCGCGTAAACGGGGATCACGAGCGTGGCGTGGAAGCTCGCCCAGCGGCGCTTTCCGACAATTGCCAACTCCCAGTATCGCGGTGTCTCGCTGCCGAACCGCGTCGTCAGGGCGTTGTCGGCGGGCAACGGCAGATCAATGTTGACGGCGCGCCCGGGCAGGTCACGCGGGTCAACGCCGCACAACGCGTACGCCTGCGCCCAATGCTGCTCGGCGAAGGGAAGTGCATCACCGCCCCGGCGCTCTACGGCTTCAAAAACGCAGCGGAGTTCGACCGTCACATCGCGCAGCTCCGGCAGGCCTTCAAGCCGGCCGCGGACGGACTCGCCGAGGAAGAATGGAAACGTATCGTAGACCAGGCGCACCGGGCCGTGCCGCCAGCGGTTGACAAGCAGTCGGCTGCCGGTATAGAGCAGGTAGAAGGTCAGGGCGATGAACAACAGCAGGACCGGGCCGCCGATTGCAATGCCGGCCACGATGATGCCCACGCCGTATCGCGCCGCTTGGTCACCCGCAGCCGCATCGCCGGATGCATCGCGCCAGAACGCAAGCAGGTTCGACAGCACGACCGCCGACGTGCTCAGCACCGCGGTGAGCAGCAGCCCGCTGGCGAGAGCCATGGCGCCGCGCGCAAGGCGATCGTCGCGCGCCTGGTCGTGCTCCCACGGATAGTCGTGCAGCCAGGGCTCGGACGCACCCGCGCCGCCCGCGTGCAACCGCTGGCGGCTGCGGCGCATGCCCATCAACACGCTTACGACACAGACGTAGATTCCCGCCAGGGCGAAGGCGGCAGCCAGGGCGGTGCCGAAGCTGCCCAACTCGGCAAGGAAGGTCACCGGCCCGAGGCCGCGCGACCCGAGCATGGCCAGGGTGGCCCCCACCGTGAGCGGCACGCCGAACAGCAGGCCCGCAAAACCGTCGTTGTGGAACTGCCCGCGATATACGCGCGTGCCGCGTATCTTGAGTCTGCGATGCGAGGTGTCGGGTTCCCCCACGGGCTCGAAGTGCATGGCGACGCCTCCGTCGGCAGCATAAAGCCGGCACCGCCGGTCCCGGGGCACCGGGGACACATCCACGACCGCCCCGCGTCGTCGCCGACACGTGCAGCGTCCACACACGGCGGGCGTCGACGTGACGAGGTGAACCTGTCGCAAATCCGGCGATCCACCCCGCCGCCCCGGGACCACCGGTCCCGGCTTTACATGCTCACCCCAGATCGTCCAGGCTCAGCCCGCCCAGCCCCTTGCCGATGCCCCCGCGCTGGTCCATGCCCCCCTTCAGGTCCTTGCGCGGCTCGCGGCGCCGGGCCGAGTGCTTCGCATGCTCGCGCACCGTCTTCGCATCCGCCTCACCCGGCGCGGGCTCGCCCGGCGCCCCGGCCGGCTTGTCCACCTGCTTGACCGACAGCTTCGCCCGGCGCTGGCCCTCGTCGATCTCCAGCACGCGGAACTTGCGCTCGTCGCCCACCTTCACCACGTCCTCGACCTTGCCCACCCGCCGGTCGCTCAGCTCGCTGATATGCACCAGGCCCTCGACGCCCGGCTCAAGCTCGACGAACGCGCCGAACTCCTGCACGCCGATCACCTTGCCCTCGACCACGCTGCCCGTCTCGTACTTGCGCTCGGCACCCACCCACGGGTCGCCCTGCGACTGCTTCAGGCTCAGCGAAATCCGCCGCTTGCCCGGGTCGACGTTGAGCACCGCCAGGCGGATCTGGTCGCCGGCCTTGACGACCTCCTCCGCCTTGCCGATGCGGCGCCAGCTCATCTCGCTCATGGGCACGAGCCCCTCGACGCCCGGCTCGAGCTCGACGAACGCGCCGAACTGCGCGGTGCGCACCACCTTGCCCGAGACCTGGTCGCCGGCGCGGTAGCGGTTCTCAATGCCGTCCCACGGGTCGGGCTGGGCCTGCTTCAGCCCCAGACCGATCTTCTCATTCTCCCGGTCGATCTTGAGCACCTTCACGCGCACGTCCTGCCCGACGCGGACGACGTCGGCGGGCTTGTTCACGTGCGTGTAGCTCAGGTCCGAGACGTGGACGAGCCCGTCGAGGCCGCCGATGTCCACGAACGCGCCGAAGTCGACGATGCTCGAGACCTTGCCGTCGATCTCCTGCCCGACCTCGAGCGACTCGAAGAGCTTGGCCTTGGCCTGCTCGCGACGCTGCTTCAGAAGCTGCCGGCGGGAGATCACGACCTTCTTGGAGCGCCGGTCGATCTCCTGCACCATCGCCTCGATCTTCTGGCCGACCCACGACTCGATGTCGTCGACGTGATGCAGGTCGAGCTGGCTGGCGGGCATGAACGCGCGGATGCCGCCGACCATCTCCAGCTCCAGCCCGCCCTTGTTGCTCGACACCGCCCGGGCCTCGACGACCGCGCCGCGCTGAAGCTGCTCCCACGTCGCCCGGCTGATCGCCCCCTCGCGCGACAGGAAGATCAACCCCTGCCCCTCGTCCACCTTCTCGACCACGAAGTCCATCACCGCCCCGATGCGCGGCGGGCGGTCGAACTGCGGCAGCGGCACCAGGCCCTGGAGCTTGCCCGCGTCGCCGGTCAGCTCCACGAACACGTCCTCGCCCCGGATCGCCGCGATGCGGCCCCGCCGCACCTCGTGATGAAACTCCGGCGCCCCCCCGCCCCCGCCACCACGCCCCC
>SLDI01000570.1:0-4799 GCA_007125385.1 Phycisphaeraceae bacterium
ATCGAGCAGGTGGTGGGTGGATTGAACCAGATCGCCAGTCGTTGGCTGAGGCAACGCCGGCGTCACAGCAGCCGTTGTCCCGCCGAAGCCGATGCGTTCGTGGTTCATTGCTTGGCCTACCGCCAGCGCCGCAATCTGGCCGTCAAACGCGTCCGCGGCTTTGAGCCGCAACTGGAATGAAAGTGCGCTGTCCAGCTAACCTCATGGCAGTACATCGCCCGTGTCACCGAATTGTGATGTTTATGTCGCAATCAACATCCACTCGCGGATTGACATCGACCTGCCGGACAGTACGAATGACGCACTGAAAGTTCCAGCCAACCCACCGCGAAGGTGTCCCATCGGTAGTTGAAAGTGGGCAATGGCTCCCACATCCATACACTACCCCGCACGACGCCAGGCGACAACATGCTCCTGCTCCGCCGGCTCATCCAGGTGCCCGGACCGGCTGCAAACGGCGGAGCGCGATCGGTCTGCGCCCACGCCGCCAGAGCCGCCGTTTCGCACTCCGATCTGGGTTCTCCGGACGGGGTTCTCCATGACAACCTCTGCTTGCGCGCCCCTCATCATACCGTTGTCACGCCGCCAGTTGCCTACGACAGAGTTTTTGAATAGCGCGCAGCAGGACCAGCGCCGCCACACCCAAGCCGCCAAGGCCAGGGCACCGAGCAGTGCCAGACTCAACAGGCCGAGGAATGTGCCTTCAATTGTCATTGCGCGTTGCGTCCGATGCCCTCGCCGGCGCGGGTGTCAGCGGTTTACCGCCAGGCCGCACGATGTATCTGCCACCCGGCGGTACGTCGCGATGATCCACCATCACATGATCCACCATCACCATCCCCCGTTGTGCCACGCAGACCTTGGTTGCTGGCGGCATCACTCATGGCTTCCAGCGCGCTGACTCCATTGCCGATAGCGTCGGGAGTACTTGAGCCACTCGGAGATGGCCACGCCGCTGATCACAAGGTGACACACCAGCATCACGACGAGCAGTGCAACACCCAGCAGGCCATGGTGATTTTGCGCCGCCATAAGGATGGCTGCTGAGAGAGCCAGAAGCGCCGACAGGGTGGCCCAGACAGGCCGGTTCGGCGCAGGCGGATGATTATTGTCCTCGGCGTCGATGAGATGTCTCCAGCGGTCAAGGGCGGCGTCGTGTGTCGGTGGAATCCAGAGACAATCCCCGGGCCGACGCCAGTCAGTATGACAAGGTCTTCTGACCTGCGTCAAGCATTGGCTTCAGCAACCTGCATGCCCGGACCGGAACGGGTTGGCTGCCATCGGCGCTTTGGCGGCACGCCATAGATGATGCTGGTCGTGGAAGCCCCCGGGTCGTAGACTGGCCGCCATGGGGCTCGCAACACCACTTGTCATCGCGGCGGCACTGGCAGCCGTTGGGCTGTTGATCTGGGGCTGGCGTGGCCGGCGGATCGGCGACCATCCGCACGGCCGTAGCTGTCAGTGCGACCTGTTCGGATTGCCTCCCGACGCGCCGAGTTGCCCCGAGTGTGGCCATGACCTGACGCGGGCCGGGGCAAAAGTGGTCGGCGAGCGCCGGCGACGGTGGGGCATGGTCGTCACCGGAGGGGGCTGCTGGCGACGACAGGCCCGGGGGGGGGTTGGCACTGTGGCACGCGACGTCGAAGGCCACGTTGCACATGCACGCCCCCGCTGCCGCGGGAGGTCGGGGTGGCGCCTTAGGTGGGTAATAGAGGTCGCGCTCCGAGCCTATGGCCCCTGCTGCCCGAACCACGCCCGTATCTCGCTCGCGGCCGGGTGCGCCATCTCATGCAGGAAGCCCACCGCGGCGCGGCGGTCGACCATGCTCACCGCCTGCCGCTCCTGATACAGGCTGGCCGCTCCGCCCAGCACGCCCGCGACCACGAGCGAGCCGGCCAGCAGCGGCAACGCAGATCGCACCATGTTGCGGCGATACGCCGGCCAATGCCGATTCATCACCCACATCCGCGCAACGCCCGCACCGGCCAAGGCCAGCAGGACCAGCGCCGCCACGCCCAAACCGGCCAAGGCCTCCGTCGACGACGCCGCCAACATCAGCAATCCGAGGGTTAGCACCAACACCGTCGCACCCGCGATCACGAGGCCAATCCAGAATGGGGAGCCGGGGGCGACGGGCAGACCCTGGTCAACCATGGTCCGTCGAAGCGACGTGGCAATGAAGACCGGCCAAAGGCCCACGACGAGCCCGGCCACAACGAGCGCCAGCGCCGCCGCCGCGTTCGTCCCGTGGCCAAACAGGTTCACGACGTAAACGCCGGCGAGCAATGCGACCACGGCAGCGGCCGCAGGGACGACGTGGCGCAGCCTTGGCCAGATCAGCCTCGGCCTGGCCGAACCCTCACGATGGCGCAGTAGATCCACCCAGCCGACAACCGCCGCCACGAGCGTGAGCCCACCGAGCATGACCAGCCCCGCGACCAGGCTGATGCGATGCATCCATGCCAACTCCACGCGCTCGATCAGGTGAGCCTCCTGCAAGGCCGGCTGATAGGTCAGCGCCAGGCTCATGAGGCTCGGGGAAATGCCCGGCTGATCTTCACGGAACCGCTGCATCCTGGCCCCAAGCTCGTCGTGCATGGCCTGTCGCTGCGCTGCTTGCTCCCCTTGGCCGATCGCCTCGAGTATCTCGACCTGATGCCGCATCGCCTGCAATTGAATGGCCACCGCCACGAGCATCGTTGTCCGCATTTCAGCATCGCGGCCGAGCCGCACGCCGACCCGCTCGACGGTGTCCAGCAGTTGCAGCGCACGCTCGCTTTCGCCTTGTTCGTGCAGCAACATCGCGTAGGCGGCGAGGTGCCGGGCCGTCGATCGCGTGTGGGCCAGGTGCGGCATCAGGCTCGTGCCCGCCGACGCCGCGAACGCGGACTGTCGAAGCAGATACTCCTCCGGCGAACGCGCCGGCGGCAGCAGCGCCAACTGCCGCCGGACGAGCTGGGCCGTGCGCGTGGTGATCCGCTTCTCACCCGCCTGCGCGAACAGCCGCGCCGCCTGCTCCATCTCGTGATGGTCCCGCACCAGCAGTTCGGGGTCAGAGGCATCACGAAAATCAAGCTGCGCCCCGCGATGCACGGGCAGACGCGCTGCGATCAGGTCGTACAGGCCGTTGCCGGGATCGATCTCGCGTCCGCGCTCGACCAACGGAAGCAGGGCGTCGGCCGGTGACGGATCGGTGTCCCAGTTGCCGGGCAGGCTGCGCAGCGTCGTCAGTGCGTAGTGGGCATAGACGGCCGGGTCGTCGGGATGGGCTTGAACCATCGCCCGGGCGCTCTCGGCTGCGCTGGCGGCATACGGGTCACCGAACAGCAGGCGTCGCTCCGCGTCGTCGAGCCCGCGCAGCAGCGGATGAGCCTCCAGCTCGCCCGGCTGCGGCGCGGCAGGCCGCGTCGGCTCGGCCTCGACCTGCAAGTGAAGGACTTGCCAGTGCATGAGATCCTGCAAGGACCGGCTCTGGCTCGATTGCCACCAGTGACTCACCGGCACGAGCAGCACCGCGAAGACCGCAGCCGGCACCAGCGTCACCCGCGCCGTCCAGCGCAGCCAGAACCGCAGGCGGATCCGCCCGCGGTTGGCGCGCCAGAGCTGCTCCGCCAGGCTGCGTTCGTCGCCCAGCGCCCGGCTCGCCAGTTCGTCGGCTCGCTCCGGCGGCTCACCAGCCTCGACGTGCTCGGCCGCGGACGCTTCCAGGTGCGATTGCAGTTCCTCCGCCACATCCCGACGCAGGTCCGGGTCCATCCGCAGGCGATGGGTCAGCCGACCGGCAAGTGAGGCGAATCGCCCGTTCATGGCTCAGCTCCCCATCAGGATCATGTTCATCGCCCCGGCGAACTGCTGCCACTCCTGCTGTCGCCGCTTGAACTCGCCCCGGCCGCGTCGCGTGATCGCGTAGTACTTGCGCCGCTTGCCCGTCTCCGCCGCCTGCCAGTGCGACTTGATCAGCCCCTCGGCTTCGAGGCGATGCAGCGTGGGGTAGAGCGTGCCCTCGCGCCACTCGAACAGGCCGTTGGTCCGCGCGTTGACGACCTTGACCATCTCGTAGCCGTACATGGGCTTGTCGCAGAGCAGGGACAGGACGATGGGCACGACGCTGCCGCGGACGAGTTCGCTGGAGAAGTCCATGGGGGGCTCCTTATGCCTAGCGTGCCGATGCACTATACCTAGGCATACGATGGTTTGTCAACCCTTCACGTGAGGATCGGGTCGATCTTTCCGGATCAGGTTCCGGCCGGGCCGCCCCCCGCTGGTGGATTCCGGTGGATCGGCGAGTGCTGGCGCGGCGACGGCGGCCGACGCCTAAGTCGTGACATGTCAGCGTGTTGTATCTGACAATGATCGCCGCGCTCGCTTCTTCGACCAATTTTTTCGTCTTGCCTCTTGTGTTGGGGCACCGGATGAACTAAAAAATTAGCGTATTGCCCCGTCCTCGCCCCGGAGCCTCCCATGGCCGACGACCACCAGCTTCACCTGACCCGCCGCGAACGCCAGATCATGGACGCCCTCTACGCCGAGGGCCCGCTCAGCGTCAGCGACGTGCAGCAGCGCCTGCCGGAGCCGCCCACGGCCACGGCCGTACGCACGCTGCTTCAAATCCTCTGCGACAAGGGTGTGGCCCAGCGCGAGAAGGTCGGCCGGGGGTATCGGTACAGCCCCTGCGTCGAACGCGAGAAGGCGGGGCAGTCGGCGCTGGACAAGGTCGTGCAGGTCTTTTTCGACGGCTCGTTCGAGAAAGCCGTGGCCAGCTACCTGACGCAACGTAAGGTCAAGCTCTCGCCTGAGCA
>SLDI01000332.1:0-4799 GCA_007125385.1 Phycisphaeraceae bacterium
GCGGCAAGGACGGAAAGGGGCCGGCCAACGGCAACTTCATGTCCCGCGGCGTGCTCGGCTGGGTGCTGCTGGCCGGCCTGGCCGTGGTCATCCTGCTGATGTTCAACAACGCCCAGAACCAGGCCAAGGAGCTGACCTGGCACGAGTTCTACAACCTTGCCGAGCAGGAGGCCTTCGAGGGCGCGGTCGAGGTGCAGGACACCCGCATCGTCGCCGAGCTCAACGAGAGGGGCCAGCAACTGCAGGAGGCGGCGCCCAACAACCGGGTCTACACGACCATCAGCGAGCAGACCAAGGGCCTGGCGCTGGTCGAGCTGCGCCAGGTGGGCGTGGACAACAAGGAGAACCCCGGCCGCAGCGTCCTGATCAACATGCTGATCATGTGGACGCCGTTCATCCTCATCGCGTTGCTCATCTACTTCTTCGTCTTCCGCTCGCTGCGCAACGCCGGCGGCGGGCCCGGGGGGATGCTGGGCAACTTCGGGCGCTCCAAGCACAAGATGCTGACCAAGGAGCACTCGAACATCCGGCTGGACGACGTCGCGGGCGTGGATGAGGCCAAGGACGAGGTCACCGAGATCATCGAGTTTCTCAAGAACCCCAAGAAGTTTCAGCGTCTCGGCGGCCGGGTGCCGCGCGGCGTGCTGCTGATCGGGGCGCCGGGCTGCGGCAAGACGCTGCTGGCCAAGGCGGTGGCCGGCGAAGCCGACGTGCCCTTTTTCTCGATCTCCGGCTCGGACTTCGTGGAGATGTTCGTGGGCGTCGGCGCCAGCCGCGTGCGTGACCTGTTCAAGCAGGCCAAGGACTCCGCCCCGTGCATCATCTTCCTCGACGAGATCGACGCCGTCGGCCGGCGCCGCGGCTCGGGGTTCAGCTCCGGCGGCCACGACGAACGCGAGCAGACGCTCAACGCCATTCTCGTCGAGATGGACGGCTTCGACAGCTCCGACCAGGTGATCGTCATGGCCGCGACCAACCGCGCCGACGTGCTCGACCCGGCGCTGACGCGGCCGGGGCGGTTCGACCGCCAGATCCACGTGCCCCTGCCGGACATCAAGGGCCGGCTGGAGATCCTCAAGGTCCACTCGCGCAAGGTGAAGATGAGCCCGGACGTGGACATGGAGAAGCTCGCCCGCGGCACGCCCATGTTCAGCGGCGCGGACCTCTCGGCGATCATCAACGAGGCGGCGATCGGGGCGACGCTCCAGGGCAAGGAGTTCATCGAGCAGGTGGACCTGGAGGAGGCGCGCGACAAGGTCAAGTGGGGCCGGGCGCGCAAGAGCCACAAGATCGAGGAGGACGAGAAGAAGGTCATCGCCTACCACGAGGCCGGCCACGCCATCGTGATGTACTTCGACCCCAACTCCGAGCCGCTGCACAAGGTGACGATCATCCCGCGTGGCCAGTCGCTGGGCACGACGTTCATGCTGCCGGAGAAGGACCGGCACATCTACCGCCGCGAGCAGCTTCTCGCCCAGCTTCGCGTAACCTTCGGCGGGCGCATCGCCGAGGAGATGTTCTGCGGCGACGTATCGAGCGGCGCGGCGATGGACATCCGGCAGGCGACGCAGATCGCCCGGGCGATGGTCACCGAGTACGGCATGAGCGAGAAGCTCGGGTTCCTGCTCTACGGCCAGGTCAACGACAACGGCAACCCGTGGGACAACGACAAGTCCTACAGCGAGGAGACGGCCCGGTTGATCGACGAGGAAGTCCGCCGGATCATCGACCGCGCCTACTCCGAGACGCGCCGCATGCTCGAGGAGCATCGCCAGCAGCTCGACGATCTGGCCCAGGCGCTGCTCAAGTACGAGACGCTGACGCGCGAGGAGGTCGACCGGATCATGCGTGGCGAGGTGCTGAACAAGGCCACCGTCGCCGACCTGCTCGCCGCCGAGCGCGACCGCGCCCGCCAGCAGCCGACCAAGCCCGCCGCCCCGCCGCGCGGCGATCTCGACGACGACACCCCCCCGGCGCTGCCCAGCCCGGCGTAATCGGATTCAGATGCGAGTCTGGACGCGGCTTGGCGCGTCGGGTGCCACCGGCGGCTTGCCCGCCAGTGCCTCGGCGCCGCCTGCGGCGTGGGCGGTTCGATCGGGCGGCATGACGACACTTTGCACGGCAGACGCGCTTCGGTGCCCCTGGGCACTGGCGGGCAAGCCGCCAGTGGCACCCCGATCGTCGCACGTCGCGCCCGCAATTTTCCTGAGGTGCACCCGGGTGGGGTGATCGGTTGGGGTCAGTCGCTGGCGGGCTCGAGGTCGATGTGCACGCGTCGGCCCTGGAAGCGGACCCGGCCGTCGGCCAGGGCGAAGAGGGTGTCATCGTTGCCGCGGCCGACCTTGTACCCGGGCTTGAACTTGGTGCCGCACTGGCGGACGATGATCGCCCCGGCGCGGGCCTGCTCACCGCCGTAGAGCTTGATGCCGCGGTACTGCGGGTTGGAGTCGCGGCCGTTCTTGGTCGAGCCCTGTCCCTTTTTATGTGCCATGGCGTGGTCTCTCGGCGCGGGGGGTGGTCGTTGCTCCGGGCCGCTTCGCGAAGCCGCGAGCGGCGGGAAGCCACGCAGTATAGCGGGGGGCGGGGCGTGTTGGCAAGTCGGTGCAGGCCGGCTATACTGCCCGACTTACCGTCGCCCCGTGCGCGTGTCGCCGGGGCTGGCCAACCCGAGACGGAGACCCGCATCATGGCAGAGTTCAAGCGCTTCGGCGCCGGCAGCGACGAGCCGGTGACCCGCAAGACCAGCACCGGCCGCACGGTCGTCGACTACCGCCAGCCGGACGAGCTGCGCCGGTATTTGACGCCCAACGGCAAGATCCAGAGCCGGAAGAAGTCCGGCCTCAACGCCCGCGAGCAGCGCATGGTCGCCCAGGCGATCAAGCGGGCGCGCTACATGGGCCTGCTGCCCTACACCAGCGCGACGCTGTGAGGGACGTGGGAGGGTGCCACTGACAAGCGGAGGTGTGGCGGGGGCGGAGCCTGTCAGTGAGCATTTGACCAGCGGACCCGCAACGCAGCACGCAATGACAAGGCCGAGGACGGCCTTGTCAGTGGCACCCGGCGGTGATCTGGCCTTCTCCAAATCCGAAATTCGAAATTCGAAATCCGAAATTCCCGCGTGCCCTACCGCTGCCCCTACTCCACCTCGACCCGCTTCCTTCGCGGCAACCTCCACGCCCACACCTGCTGCGGGCGGTTCATGGACCTGGCGGACAGCGGGCGCATCTACGCGGCGCTGGGGTATGACTTCCTGGCGGTGACGGACCACAACCGCACGCACCACCCGGGGCAGGTCGCCCACTGGCAGGGACAGGCGGGGCTCGTCGTCGTGCCGGGCGAGGAGAACGGGGCGACGGACCACATCATCGAGCTGGGCGTGCATGACGTGGCCGAGGCGCCCCCTGCCGAGGCGGGCCGGAACTATGGCGAGCGGGCGCGGGTGCTGCGCGACGCCGGCGGGTTCGTCTACGGCTGCCATCCGCAGGAGTACCCCCACGGCGAGGCCAACATCCGCGCCGGCGCCGACGCGCTGCATGGGCTGGAGATATTCAACGGCCTGCGCGAAGGCCGCGGCTGCGACGAGATGCGCAACATCAGCCTGTGGGATGAGCTGCTGACCGACGGCGCCCGACTGTGGGGCGTGGCGGCGGACGACTTCCACTGCCAGTACGTCAGCCCGGGCCACGGCTGGGTGATGGTGCAGGTGGACGAGGACGCCGAGGTGACCTGGCAGCTCATCGTCGATCAGCTCAAGGCCGGGGCTTTCTACGCGTCGACGTACCCGAGTTTTCGGCGGATCGCGCTCGATGACGGGCTGCTCAGCGTCGAGGCGGACGGCCGCACGCAGGCGGTGCAGGTGGTCGGCCCGGGCGGGGAGGTGCTCGAGCGCGTGGAGGGGCATAAGCTGAGCTGGCGCGTGGCGGGCAACGCGAGCTACTTCCGCGTCGAGGCGGTCAGCGGCGTGAAGCGGGCGTGGTCGCAGCCGTTCTTCCGCGAAACGTGATTACGTGCGAGGCGACGATTCCGACCCCCCCCTCCCTTCGGGAGGGGCTGGGGGAGGGTGCGCCCGGCCGACGTGCGTCGCCGTCGTGGCGTGCGCCTCTGGTAGCAGCGAGCCCCCTGCCCCCTCCCCGGGGGGGAGGGGGTGACCTGCTGCCCCCCTCTCTTTGGAAGGCCGCGGGAGGGTGCGCCCCCGTCAACGATCAAGGTAAAATGCCGAAACCCCCCTCTCCGCTCCACCGCCGGAGATCGACAAGATGGCCTACATGATCCATCCAGGCACCTGCCACGAATGCAGCGAGCTCGCCACCACGCATCTGGTCGAGATCCTCGCCGGGGAGCGCCGCGTCCGACGCTACTGCGACCGCCACGCCAGCGACCATGGCGTCGGCGCTTCCCGGCTGGGCCTGCTCCTCCGCTGCTGCCGCGAGCCGGGGCTGCTCGCCGTGAAGGGCCTGACGGTCGAGCAGCTCAAACACGAGCTTGCCGAGCTCATCCAGGCCCAGCCCGCGACCGATCCGGCTCGCCGCCAGCGCCTTCTCGCCGCCCTGCGGGACGCAACGACCCTCGATCAGATGCGCCTGGCGGTGGAGCGTGAGATGATCCGCTATCACAAGCCCCGCCGCGGCTCGGGCTGAGTGGCCCGGCCACCCCAACCGCGCGCAGGGTGCCGCTCACCGCCGAGAACTTTACGCGTGGCGGCGCTGATGTAGGGTGGGTAGAGCGCAGCGAAACCCACCGCGATGCTCGTGGATCCACGGCAAGACTGGTGGGTTTCGCTTCGCTCTACCCACCCTACA
>SLDI01000052.1:0-4794 GCA_007125385.1 Phycisphaeraceae bacterium
ATGGCAAGCCTCCTTTCTGGGACTGGGGCGTTTCCGCTGATACGACCGATACGCCCCCAAGCGTACCAGCGGGAGGCTTGCTTCATAGATTCACTGACAAGGCCGTCCTCGGCCTTGTCAGGGCGTAAAGCCCGCGGGCATCGTCACTGACAAGTGGCACCCCCCTGTCGGACACCCCTGGTTCGGATCAAGAACAAGACAGATGTACATCCTCAAGACCCACAAGCTGATCAAGCGCTACGGCGGGCGGACGGTCGTCGACGAGGTCTCCTACGACGTCGCCGAGGGCGAGATCGTCGGGCTGCTGGGGCGCAACGGGGCGGGCAAGACCACCAGCTTCCGCATCACCATGGGCATGATCAGCCCCGAGCAGGGCCAGGTCGTGTTCAACGGCCACGACGTTTCCGACCTGGCGATGTACCAGCGGGCCCAGCGCGGCATGGGGTACCTCGCCCAGGAGCCGAGCGTCTTCCAGCGCCTCAGCGTCGAGCAGAACCTGCTGGCGATCCTGGAGACGCGCCCGCTGGACCGCCGCCAGCGCCACGACCGCGCCGCCGAGCTCATGGCCCAGTTCGACCTGACCAAGACCCGCGACCAGCCGGCCCGCACGCTCTCCGGCGGCGAGCGGCGCAAGCTCGAGATCGCCCGGGCGCTGATCACCGAGCCCAACCTCATCCTGCTCGATGAGCCGTTCTCCGGCGTCGACCCCGTGGCCGTGGAGGAGCTCCAGGCCGAGATCCGCCGCCTGCGCGACGAGCACCACATCGCGATGCTGGTGACGGACCACAACGTGCAGCGGACGCTGGAGATCGTGGACCGGGCGTACGTGATCTTCGAAGGCCGCGTCTTCGCCGAGGGCGCGCCGCGGGATGTGATCAACAACGAGCAGGTGCGCAAGCTGTACCTGGGCTCGACGTTCCGCGGGGACGAGTTTGATTGAATGCAGAATGCAGAATGAAGAATGCAGAAACCGGATGGGGGCTATTGACCATTGAATGGTTGATTTTACGCGGATGGGACGTACTCAGGGTGCCACGGCTTGACCGCGAAGCGGCAAGCCGTGCGATCGTCGGCAAACGCACGGCTTGCCCTTCGGGACAAGCCGTGGCACCCCAGGACTTGGGGTTAATGCAACCATTGAAGGATCAATATTTCATTCGCAGCGGATGGGGTGCCACACAGCATGCCGAAGGCTGCTGTGCGTGATCAACCGCGGATGGCCGCCGCACACAGCACCCTTGTGATTCAGGTCCAGGACGGGTTCCATCATGAGTGAGCAACAGCCCGACCCGCCTCGCCTTTCGCCGCTGCCGGCGCGCCTGGCGGTTTATGGTGTGCTCGTGGTGGTGGCGGTGGGGAGCATCTGGCTGATCGACGCGCGGGCGATGGAGCGTCAGCAGGCGTTTCGCGATGAGATGCCGCCGAGCGAGATGCGGCTGATCTATGACGCCGCCCGCGCCGCGCTGGCCGAGCGGGAGCCGGAGCTCGCGGATCGCGTGCGGCCGCGCTGGCCGCCGATCGAGCGCGACGAGAACCGCTGGCGGGTTCGCTTCGAGCCGCTGCGCGACGACGGCCCACGCGCCTTCGTCGACGTTGAGCCCGTCACGCACCAGGTGCTGCGTATCCGCAGCCGATGACCGCGGCAAGGCGTGGCACTTGGCGTGCGTCGCACGGCTTGCCCTTCGGGACAAGCCGTGGCACCCGGGGCCGTGAACTATCTTGTTGCCCTACGGACGCAGCGTGAGCAAAGCAAGCGGAACCGGAAAACAGCCACCAGCAATCGGAAATCAGCAATCAGCAATCAGCAATCAGAAACTCATGGCGGTATTCGCTTGCAGAAGGCACTGGCCAGCGCCGGTGTCGCGTCGCGGCGCGAGTGCGAGAAGCTCATCGAGCAGGGCCGCGTCGAGGTCAACGGCCAGGTGGTCAGCGCGCTGCCGGCGTTTGTGGACCCGGCGCGCGACCGCATCCGTGTCGATGGTCGGGAGCTCGCCCGGCCGCGCAAGACCGCGCGGCCGGAAACGGCTCGCACCTACATCCTGCTGCACAAGCCGCGCGGCGTGATCTCGACGACGGACGACCCGCACGGCCGGGCCACGGTCACGGACCTCGTCAAGACGCCGCGGCCGGCGCGGCTGTATCCCGTGGGCCGGCTCGACGCCGACTCGACGGGGCTGATCCTGCTGACGGACGACGGCGAGCTCGCCAATCGGCTGACGCACCCGCGCTACGGCGTGCCCAAGCGTTACGAGGTGTCGGTGCGCGGGCACGTGACGCAGGACGAGGCGCAGCGGCTGCGCGACGGGCTGTTGCTGACGGACCCCAAGGGCCAGCGCACCCCCAAGCGTGCGGCGGCCGAGCGGGTGGTGATCGTGGCCCACGAGCGTGACCGCGAGCGGGGCGACCGCACGACGCTGGCGATCACGCTGCGCGAAGGGCAGAACCGCGAGATCCGGCGGCTGCTGGCGCGCCTAGGCTACAAGGTGCGGCGGCTGAAGCGCACCGCGATCGGGCCCGTGACGCTGAAGGGGCTTGCCCCCGGGGAGCATCGCCAGCTCATCGGACGCGAGCGCAACGCGCTGCGCCGCGCGGCGGGGTTGTGAGGAATGCAGAATTGAGAATGCAGAATGCAGAATGCAGAAGCGTGCGCGTCAAAAATTTAGCCGCAACTGCGTTGGAACCAGGCGGAGACCGCAACTGCCATCGCGTACGGGCAAACGTGGCGGGCCCATGCCGACGTGCGACGGCCCCCTCGCCACGAGCGGGAACAGACGGGGGTTATCGAGCTGGAGATCAAGCCGAGTCGCCGACGGGTATCGGTGCCGTCAGGTGCGACACGATATCCCCGCAGATGAGCGCTGCCATGGGGGCGAGTGAACGTGGAATCTCGAGGGGTGTTGGCTGCCACCACCAGCGGTAACTGAACCAGGCTTCCGCATCGGGGCGTCCGCCGCGGTAGCTGATCGACCGCGCGCTGGTGCTCACGTGCAGGGCGTTCACGCCGTCATCGGTCGCGGACTCCCACACCAGCACTGCACCACCAGATCGGCCATCGATCAGCCGTCGCGTCGCCATCTGTTCACCATTGCGCCAGGCATCGGCCTCGCCACCGTGGTAAACCGCGCGGTAGTGAAACGTCCATTCCGACCCATCGAGCCAGATGCAACGTGCCAGCAACTGCCACTCGGCGGCCCGTGCGATGGAGAAGGTGATCGAGCCGCTGGCGTGGCTGAACGTGCAACTCTTATGGAACGCCTTCAGCCATGCAATGCCCGGTGGCTGAAGCTCGAATTTGATCGCGTCGGATGTCATGCCGGTGTCGCAGTGCCGCCTCGCCGCCAGTACCCATGATAAAGGCAGGAAAAGGCCGCGTCGGCCCCTTCCTGCCTCATTGTGCGCTACGCGTCGCCCGGGGGCGACGGCTAACACCGCGATGGACGCGCTCATCACTTCGCGTGCTGCTCGAACGCCGCCACGGCCGCACCGCGCTCGAGCTTCACGCCCGCCTCGATGAACTCCGTCTCCACGGCGTTGAGCGCCGCGATCGTGTCCTCGCGGTCGACGTAGCCCATGTGGCTCAAGCGGAAGATCTTGCCCTTCCACTTGCCGCCGCGGCCATCCTGCCCGCCGGCGATGTGCACGCCATGCTTGTCGCGCAGGGCGCCGCGGAACTTCGAGTCGTTGATGCCCTCGGGGTAGTACGCTCCGCTGACCGAATCGCTCGGCCGCTCGCTCACGAGCGTCAGGCCCATGGCCTCGAATGCGGCGCGCGTGCCGGCGGCGAGGCTGCGCGTGCGGGCGATGACGTTGTCCAGGCCCTCGTCGAGGATCAGGTCGCACGCGACCTTCTGGCCGCGGATGAGCGACACGGGCGGGGTGAAGGGCACGTCGTTGTCTTTCCAGCTCTTGAGCCAGCGGCGCAGGTCGAGGTTGTAGGCCGGTCCCGGCTTGACCTCGCCCAGGCGTGCGATGGCGCGTTCGCCCAGGCCGACGTACCCCAGGCCGGGCGGCAGCATCATCGCCTTCTGCGAGCCGGTGACGAGCACGTCTATGCCCCAGGCGTCCTGCTCGACGGGCAGGGCGCCCACGGCCGTGATGCCGTCGACGATCAGCAGGGCGTCCGTCTTGCGCGTGAGCTCGGCGATCTGCTTCACGTCGCTGGCGGTGGCGGTGGAGGTCTCGCTGTGGACGACGGTCACGACGCTGACGTCGGGGTTGTTCTTGAGCGCGTCGGCGACCTGGTCGACGGGGGCGGGCTTGCCCCAGTCGGTGGAGATCTTGATCTGCTCGATGTCGAGGTAGGGCGCGTAGGTGTCGTAGATGTCCTGCCAGCGTTCGCCGAACTTGCCCCCCGCCACCGTGATGGCCTTGGACCCGGGACGGATCAGGGAGATCTGGCTGGCTTCGAAGGCGGTGGTGCCGCTGCCGGCGATGGAGAGGACGGGGCCGGTGGTCTTGAAAATCTGCTGGAGCTGCTTGCCGAGCGTCTCGAAGATGCCCTGGAACTGCTTGGTGCGGTGGTGGATGATGGGCAGGGCCATTTCCTGGAGCACGGCCGGGGGCACGGCGGTGGGCCCGGGCGTGAGCAGGCGCTGCTTGACATTGGCGGGGGCATCGACGCGGGTCATGTTATAAATCCCTTTCTTGAAGCAAGTTGTAGTGCGGCGCGACCCCGAATGCGCCAAGGCGGGTGGGTGTCGCCGGTCGCGCCGGCGAATCGTCAACCTTATGAAGCCGGGGCGCGAGCGTCAACCGCTGCCGGGCGTTCCCGGCGTCAATGTAGGGTGGGTAGAG
>SLDI01000447.1:0-4790 GCA_007125385.1 Phycisphaeraceae bacterium
GATCGTGCGTCCACGCTCGTGGCCTCGGCATTCGCCAGGACCACGGCCCCCCGTCGGGGTTGCGCGGCTGGTAGCATACCCCCATGGCCATCCGCCGGCTGCCGACGCTGCTGATCAACCAGATTGCCGCCGGGGAGGTGATCGAGCGGCCGGCCTCGGTGGTCAAGGAGCTGGTTGAGAACAGCCTCGACGCGGGGGCGCGCCGCGTCGACGTGGCCATCGAGGAAGGCGGGGCCAGGCTTATCCGCGTCAGCGACGACGGGGCGGGCATCCCCGAGGCGGAGCTGCCCCTGGCGGTCGCCCCCCACGCCACGAGCAAGCTCGCCTCCGCCGAGCAGCTCGCCGCCATCGAGACCCTGGGCTTTCGCGGCGAGGCGCTGGCCTCGATCGCCAGCGTCAGCCGCCTGCGCCTGACCAGCCGGGTGCCCGGCGCGGAAGCCGCGGCCGTCATCGAGGTCGCCGGCGACGAGGTCACCGGGCCCGCCCCGGCCGCCGCCTCGCCCGGCAGCGTCGTCGAGGTGCGTGACCTGTTCTTCAACACCCCCGCTCGCCGCAAGTTCATGCGCGCCGCCGCGACCGAGTTCGGCCACATCTCCGAAACCTTCCAGCGCATCGCCATGGTCCACGAGCGCGTGGCGATGACGCTGACGCACAACGGCCGCTCCGTCTTCGAGCTCGACCCGGCCGGCGATCGCCTCGCCCGCTGCGTGGCCCTGCTCGGCGAGGAGCTGCGCGAGGGGCTGCTGGAGGTCGACTTCGAGGAGGCCGACGTGTCGGCGCGGCTTCGCGTGGCGGGACTGGCGGGCGTGCCGAGCCTGGCGCGGGCGACGGGGCGCCGGCAGTATCTCTACGTCAACAGTCGGCCGGTGCGCGACCGCCAGCTCACCCACGCCGTGAAGGAGGCGTACCGCGGCCTGATCCCGCCGGACCGCCACCCGCTGGCTGTGATCTTCGTCGACATGCCCGCTGCTGCTGTGGACGTCAACGTCCACCCCGCCAAGGCCGAGGTCCGCTTCCGCGAGCCCGGCCGGGTCCACCGCGTGGTGCTCGCGGCCATCCGGCAGCGGCTGCTGGGCGCCGACCTGACGCCGCGGGCGAGCGTGCCCGCCGCGGGGCAGGCGCCATGGTCGGCCCCGCTGGCGGGTGGGGCCGGCTACGGCGGCGAGCAGGGGCGGATCTTTGAGGCCGGCCGCGGCGGGGGTGGCGGGGCGGCCTTCCCCGAAGGGGGCGGGGAAGGCAGTGGCGGCGTAAGTGGTGGAAGCAGCGGGGCCTGGCAGGGGTCGGCCGATGCCTTCGTCGACTATTTCCGCCGCATGGACCCCACACAGAAGGGCTTCGTCTACCAGCAGGTGCGCCAGGCCCTGGAGCAGGAGAACCCGTCGCTGCTGGGCGGGGCCGATGCGCCCGCGGGAGCGGACAGGGCCCCGGAGACAGGACTGTCGCGGGAGCGGATCCTCCAGGTTCACGAGAGCTACGTGGTGACGCAGGATGAGCAGGGGCTGCTGATCGTGGACCAGCACGCTTTGCACGAGCGGGTGATGTTCGAGCAGCTTCACCGGCGGGTGCTGGGCGAGGGCCGCAACCTCGAGAGCCAGCGGCTGCTGATGCCCGTCGTGCTCCAGGCCGGGCCCAACCGGCAGGCGGTGCTTGAGTCGCTCGCCCCGCTGCTGGGCCGCATCGGCGTGGAGCTGGCCCCGATCGGTCCGCAAGCTGTGGGCGTGCAGGGGTTTCCGAGCTTCCTGTTCGACCGCGGCGTCGAGCCCGAGCCGTTCCTGGAGGAGTTGCTGGACAAGGTCGAGGCCGGCGAGATCGACCCGTCTGAGGCCAGTGCCGGCGAGGCGGCGCTTCACGAGGTGCTGGACATGATGGCCTGCAAGGCGGCGGTCAAGGCGGGCCAGCACATGACCGAGGCGGAGCTCGCCGCCCTGCTCGCCCAGCGCCACGAGGTCGAGCGGTCCAGCAACTGCCCGCACGGCCGCCCCACCGCCATCCGTTTGACATTGCAGGAGTTGGAGAAGCAGTTCGGCCGGCGGGGATGAGCGGGGTTCCGGGTATCGGGTTCGGGGTTCGGGGATCGGGGATCCGCAGACAGGAAGGGGTTCGGGGGGGCGTGGCCTGAACGGTTGGTGGCACCCCAGCCGGGCCGGTCTGCGGATCCCCGAACCCGGAACCCCGAACTCCCCCTTGACGGCCGGCTCACAAAGGCTATCCTTATGCGTCTGCCCCGCTTCATGGGGTGGGTATTGGCCTGTGCGCCGGCATGAGCCTGCACGCAATATGCAAGTTCCAGGCCGCAGCACCCGATAGCTAGTGTTGTGTTATCGGTGGGTCCGACAGGTGGCGACGCCCCCCGCCGGTTCCTGAGCTTCATCCGTAGCCCTTTGATGGGTCAGCCATGCATGGCCGCGCCGCCGCGGCCCGGAGAGGATCGACCATGAGCACCGCGACGACCAGCACCGCCACCAAGGGCAGGCTCAGCCGACTGGAGCGCACGCGCAACTTCGGCATCTGCGCCCACATCGACGCCGGCAAGACCACGGTCACCGAGCGTGTGCTCTATTACACGGGCAAGACGTACAAGATGGGCGAGACCCACGAGGGCACCGCCACCATGGACTTTCTCGAGGATGAGCAGACCCGCGGCATCACGATCCAGTCCGCCGCGACCACCTGCCCCTGGGACAAGGACGGCGTCGAGTACGTCTGCAACCTCATCGACACGCCCGGCCACGTCGACTTCACCATCGAGGTGGAGCGCTCCATGCGCGTGCTCGACGGGGCGGTCGTCGTCTTCGACGGCAAGGAAGGTGTCGAGGCCCAGTCCGAGACCGTCTGGCGACAGGCCGAACGCTACCGGGTTCCGCGCATCTGCTTCGTCAACAAGATGGACAAGCTCGGGGCGGACTTCAACTTCAGCTTCGGCACCATCGGCGAGCGGCTGGGCGCCAACGCCGTGGCCGTGCAGATCCCCATCGGCGCCGCCGACACCTTCGAGGGGATCGTCGACCTGCTGACCATGCGGGCGTACTACTTTTCGGCCGAGGAGCTGGGCGCCAAGGTCGAGCAGCGCGAGATCCCCGAGCACCTGCGTGACGAGGCGGACAAGTGGCGTGCCGCCCTGGTCGAGAAGGCCGCCGAGCTGGACGACGCGCTGACCGAGAAGTACCTGATGGACGAGCCGATCTCGCCCGAGGAGATCCGCGCCGCGCTGCGCAAGGGCACGCTGGCCCGCGAGGTCCAGCCGGTGTTCTGCGGCTCGGCGCTCAAATACATCGGGGTCCAGCGGCTGCTCGACGGCGTGGTCGACTACCTGCCCAACCCCACGGAGGTGCCCGAGGTCCAGGGCACGGCCGTCAACGACAAGACGCAGAAGCTGACCCGGCCCCACGACCACACCGCGCCGTTCTCGGCGCTGGTGTTCAAGGTCGTCTCCGACGCCCACGGCGACCTGACGTACGTGCGCATCTACTCGGGTACGCTCGCCAAGGGCACGCGGGTGCTCAACTCGGCGACCGGCAAGCGCGAGATCGTCAGCCGCATCTTCGAGATGCACGCCAAGGAGCGCATCAGCCGCGACGAGACGTGGGCGGGTGAGATCGTGGCGCTGGTGGGGCTGAAGAACTCGGGCACGGGCGACACGCTGTGCGACCCCAACAAGCCGATCATCCTCGAGCGCATGGAGTTTCCCGAGCCGGTGATCTCCATGAGCATCGAGCCCGGCACGCAGGCGGACAAGGAGAAGCTGGCCAACGCTCTGGGCACGATCCGCCGCGAGGACCCGAGCTTCCACAGCCACTTCGACGAGGAGACGGGCCAGACGATCATCGCGGGCATGGGCGAGCTGCACCTGGACATCATCAAGACCAAGATCACGCGCGACATGAAGGTCAACGTCAAGGTGGGCACGCCGCGCGTGGCGTATCGCGAGTCGATCAGCAAGCGTGCCGAGGCCCGGGGCATCCACAAGAAGCAGACGGGCGGCCGGGGGCAGTTCGGTGACGTGCAGATCACCATCGAGCCTTACAACGCCGAGCAGGCCGAGGCCGACGAAATCGAGTACAAGGACGGCCTGGCGTTCGAGAGCAAGATCATCGGCGGGGCCATCCCCCGCGAATACATCCCGTCGGTGGAGCAGGGCTGCCGTGAGGCCGCCGGCAGCGGCGTGCTGGCGGGCTATCCCCTCCAGGGGGTGAAGGTGACGCTGGTCGACGGCTCGTACCACGAGGTCGACTCCTCCCAGGTGGCCTTCGAGCAGGCCGGGCGCCTGGGGTTCATGGACGCGGCGAAGAAGGCCGGGCTCCAACTGCTCGAGCCGATCATGAAGGTGATCGTCACCACGCCGGAGGAGTTTTTCGGCAGCGTCTCGGGCGACCTGAACAAGCGTCGCGGGCTCATCGTCGACACCGAGCAGCGCGCCAACACCCGCGTCATCAGCGCCGAGTGCCCGCTCTCGGAGATGTTCGGGTACGCGACGCAGCTTCGCGGCATGACCCAGGGCCGGGCCAACTACTCCATGGAACCGCTGGAGTATCGCCCCGTGCCCGAGAACCTGGCCCGGCAGATCCTCGAAGGCACGAGCGACTGACGTGAAGGCATCAAGTTGAAATCCCCCAAGGCCGGGACCGCAAGGTCCCGGCCTTTTTCATTGCCAACGCCCGTCCTGAGCGAGTCCGCGAGCGAAGGGCGGGATCACTTCCGAATGCGTCCCGCGCCCATTGCCCGGTCTGTGCGCACGCGCGGTCGGTGCGCAGGCATTTGTCGCGGGGCAATCCCGCCCTTCGCTCGCGGAC
>SLDI01000542.1:0-4779 GCA_007125385.1 Phycisphaeraceae bacterium
CCACCCCTGCCGCCAGCCCCGGCTAGCACGTCTTCCGACAGAACCTGGTGCCACAACGCCAGCAAGCCACAGATGAACACAGCTAAACACGGTTGAAAACACGCGATGGGCATCTCAGCCAGCCCCCCTCGCCGGGGTAAGGCCGCGATGTCTCATCCCCACACGATCTGTGTTCATTTGTGTTCATTTGTGGCTGACTTCTTCATCATTTCGCGGCGTGGGACTAGAACCGCCGCGTCGGATTGAAGACGATGTTGTCGTGCCCCGGCACGATCATGTCGGCGATCTCGAGGGCTTCGAGCAGGCTCTGGCGGGCCTGCTCGGCGTCGAACGCCTGCCGCAGGACGCGGCCGTGCTCGAGGTGCTCCGCCGAGCCGACGGCATCACCCGCAATGAGGATCGTCGCGGCGGGGTGGCTCAGCAGCAGCCCCGCCGTGCCGGGGGTGAACCCGGGCAGCGGGAACAGATCCACCTGACGCGCCAGCCGGTCCGGCGCCGGCTCGCATCGCTGCAGCAGCGCAATCTCCCGCTTCAGCATCGCCCCGTGCTCCTCGTCCTCGGCACGCCGAAGCTGATCGATCAGCCCCCGCCCGACCGTCTCCCGCTCCGTCTCGCTGATCAGCCACCGGGCGTTGGGAAACGCGTCCAGCCCCCAGCGGTGGGCCGGGCGGAAGCACGTCAGGAAAACGTCGGAGATGTCCTCCGGCCCCAGGCCGGCCCGCTCGGCCAGACGCGCGGCCACGACCTGTCCCGGCAAACCGGGGTCCACGAGAATGCGCCGGCCCTCGCTGCGCACCAGCGTGGTCGTCGCGTGCGGTGTCCGCGCCGGGCCCTGCTGCGTCCAGAGCTCGTGCACGCTCAAGGCCCCGATGCTGATCACGCGATAGTCCACGCCGCAGATGGTATGTCATCCGCATCGGATGCACCTCAAAAAGGTAGCGGATCGGGCTGGGGGTGCCACACAGCATCCCGGAGGGTGCTGTGTGCGAGCGCCCGCGACGTTCGCCACACAGCACGCTGCGCGATGCTGTGTGGCACCCGCTACTCTGTTGAGCTGCCCCCTCCGCATCGCCCCTCAACCGCCGGCGCGACGGGCACGACGCACCTTACGACGAAGCCGGATGATCCCCTGCGCCGGTGCCGCGGCCATCGCTTCGCTCTACCCACTCTACATCAATAGCTCACGGCGTTGGGTGCCACGGCTTGTCCGCGAAGCGGCAAGCCGTGCGAGGCGCGACGGAGGCACACCTTGCCCTGCCGGTCAAGCCCCCCCGACGCCCCGCGACGCCTGCCCGTGAAATCTGCCGCTCAATGGTTAATTCGCCCTGGCGGACGGCCGATGGGTTCACCAGTCGGGCCATTGACGGGAAAGGGACAGCGTGCAACAGCAGATCGACAGCACCACGGCCGCGACCAGCCGTCGCACCGCTCCGCGTCGCCGCGCCCGCGCAGCCTGCCGGCTGCTGGTCGTCGATGCCGATGCGACGGCCGCCACAACGGTCGCCCGCGCCTGCGCCGGCAAGGCGCTGCGGATCGAGCGCGTCAGCACCGCCGCCGACGCCCGCGCCCTCGCCGCCGCCAGACCCGTCGACGCCGCCGTGATCGCCACCGCCCTGCCCGACGCCGACCCCCTCGAGCTGGCGCGGCAGCTTCGCCAGAGCCGCGACCGCACCCAGGTCATCCTTACCGGACCTCCACCCCGAAGCGAGACACTGCTGGCGGCGATGAACCAGGGCGTGCTCGACTACCTCGTCACCCCCCTCGACCCCGCCCGCCTGCGACAGCGCGTCGACGAGATGCTCGCCCGGCGCCGGCGCAGGCATCGACAGGCCTGGCGCGTCCGCGAGCTGCGCCGCGCCTGCCGCAAGCTCGACGACGCTCGCCGCGACGTCGGCCACCGCGTCGACCAGCTCGCCGGTGACCTCGTCAGCGCCTACCAGGAGCTCGCCCGCGAGATGGAGCAGAACGTCCACGTCAGCCAGTACCAGGCACTCGTCCGCCAGGAGCTGGACCTCGCCCCACTGCTTCAAAAAACGCTCGAGTACCTCATCGAGCACGTCGGGCCCTGCAACGCCGCCGTGTTCCTGCCGGCCACCACCGACGAGTACGCCGTCGGCGCGTACGTCAACTACGACTGCGCCGGCGACGCCGTGGAAATGCTGCTCGAGCACGTGGCGGACACGGCCGTCGCGGACCTGGCCGAGTCCCCGACGCCGGTCCACGTGCGCGACGAGGCGGCGATGCAGAAGCTGCTCGGCGACGCCGGCGGCGTCCTGCTCAAGTGCGAGATGCTCGCCCTCGGCTGCCACCACGACGATGAGCCGTTGGCGGCCATCCTGCTGTTCCGCGACCGCGACGAGCCCTTCGACGCCGCAGCCCTGCCCGTGTGCGAGGCCGTCAGCCACGCCCTGGCCGACGGCCTCGCCCGCCTGATCCGCGTCCATCACCGCACCAGCATGTGGGAGGAGTAAAAGGGGAGGCGTCAGGGGGAAAGGGTCACGGGGACAGGCGTGCCACCAGTGTCAACGCCCGTCCTGAGCGAGTCCGCGAGCGAAGGGCGGGATCGCTTCCGATGCCGCAATCGCCCCCGAAAGCCGCGCACACCTACTTCAGCTCCACCGACCAGTACGCGTGATCGAGAAACGCCCGCCACGACGCGTACTTGTCGCTGCCCAGACGCATCGACAGCACCGGGTGGCGACGCGGCTGCACCACCGGGCGGACGAGGTGCATCCGCGCCTCGGTCGGCGTGCGCCCGCCCTTGCGGGCGTTGCAGCGCGTGCAGGCGCACACCAGGTTGGTCCACGAGCTCTCGCCCCCCTGGCTTCGCGGCACGACGTGGTCGAGGCTCAGCTCGCTGGTCGGGTACCGGTCGCCGCAGTACTGGCACGTGTTACCGTCGCGCGCGAAGATGTTGCGCCGGTTGAGCTTGACCTGCTGACGCGGCAGCCGGTCGTAGCCCAGCAGCCGGATCACCTTGGGCACCGCCAGCTCGATACGCACGGTGCGGACCCACTCATAAGCCTCCGCGTCCAGCCCGGCCAGCCGGTCCCGCTCCGTCGAGACGTCCGCCCACGACTCGAAGTCGTAGGCCGTGTACGAGCCGTCGTCCACGCGGATCACCTCCGCCAGCTCGCGGAAGAGCATCGAAAAGGCACGCCGGGCGTCCACGACGCGGATCGCCATCCACATCTTGTTCAGCACCAGCACGTGGCTGTTTAGGGCGGTGGCTGCTCCGTTCATGGCGGGAAACCTGCTCCTCCTCACGGCCGGGGCCGATCCCGGCCGCGTTCGATGGTAGCGAAGACGGCCGCGCCGAGCAATCGTAAAGAGGGCGCGGGGGCGTGGTTATGGAAGCAGCGCCGCCACGCCGGCCACCCGGCCCACCACAACGTCGCCCCAGCATCCACCGGAGCAAGGTCGCGCCGGCAAACGCCTGGAAGCTTGCCGGGACGACCGCGCCTTACCGCCGCCCGCCCTCGCGCCAAGCCGCCGCCCGCTCACAACGCGAAACGCCGCGTCAGCCAATGGTTGCGAGCTGCACGGCCACATAGGCGACGTAGATGACCAGCAGCGGCACCCCCATCCAGCGCGCAAAGTAGCCTCGCTTGATCGCCGGGCCCATGAACAGCCGCAGCAGCACGAGCAGAACGAGCATCACCGGCAGATGGATCTGAAGCAGCAGGTGTTGCCACGGGGCCTCGGCCGCCGGACCGACGATCGGCAGGGGCTGGGCCAGGGCCGACGCGCCGACCACGAACAGAACGTTGAGAATGTCCGCCCCGATGATGTTGCCCAGCAGCAGGCCCGTGTGCCCGCGTCGGATCGCCGTCAGTCCGACAACGAGCTCCGGCATCGACGTCCCGAACGCGACCAGCGTCGCCGCCAGCACGACGCTCGGCACACCCCAGCGCGTGGCGACCTCGCTGGTGGAGGTGACCAGCGCGTCGCCCGCGACGATCACCACCACCAGCCCGACGCCGCCCATCGCCAGCATGATGGCCATGTGTCGGCCACCCTGCACGGCCCGGGCGGGCTCGCCGGCGGCGATGTGCTGGAACTGATCGCGTCGGCGAAGGGTCCGGCTCCAGTAGACGGACACCAGCAGGTACGCCACCAGCAGCCCCACCAGCAGCACGCCGACGCCGCGTCCGAGCACCGCCGCATCCCCACGCCACAGGAACAGCCCGTAGCACAGCACGCACAGCAGCACGCCCGCGCCGAGCTGGATCCACCCCTGCCGGTTGAGCACGACGGCGCGGGCCTCGACGCGCGTCAGCAGCATGCCCAGGCCGAGGATGAAACCCGTGTCCACGATGATCGAGCCCACCCCGTTGCCCAGCGCGATGCCCGCCTCGCCGGCCCAGGCGGCCATCACGGACACCGCCGCCTCCGGGCTGGTGGTGCCCAGCGAGACGATCGTCGCACCAATGACCACCTGCGGCAGCCCCAGACGCTCCGCCAGCCCGGCCGCGGCCGACACCAGCCAGTCCGCCCCCTTCACCACCGCCACGATCGCCACCACGCCGATCAGCAGCAGCACCAGCGTCGGCTGCTGCTCGAACCACGCCTCGGGAAGGATCGTCAGCACACGCGGATCATAACGCCGCCGCGCCGGCCCCATCGGCCGCGCCCCGCCACGAGACCCGGGCGCACATGGCGACCGACGCTCCGTCCGAAAACCGCACGAGTGGGGGTGCCACGGCTTGTCCCGAAGGGCAAGCCGTGTCTCCGTCGGCCGTCACACGGCTTGCCGCTTCGCGGTCAAGCCGTGGCACC
>SLDI01000312.1:0-4773 GCA_007125385.1 Phycisphaeraceae bacterium
CCCCGCCCGCCGCCGGCGGCCCCCGCTCGCCATCGCCGCGCGCAACCACTTGCAGGAAAAGCTACAATGACCACGAGGCGGGGACGTCGCCGACGGCGGCGGCAGGGATTTTTTCCAGCCGTCGGCGGGCGTTGGTCGAGCTTTGTCTACACCAGGTCGTCGTTTCGCGGTGTGCGGAACCGCTGTTGGAAGAACCTGGTGGCGAGGGGGTTGGCCGGGCGGTGATGCGCGCCCGGCCCCGACCGGCCGGTTGCCGAGGGACAGGGAAGCGATGGGTTCGCAAGTCACGGCCACACGTCGCGCGACGCGCGACCAGCCGGCGCTGATGCGTCTGGCCGGCCTGCTGCGCCCGTACAAGTGGCAGCTCGTCATCGCCCTGGCCATGCTCGTCGGGCTCACCGCCACCTCCATCATCCTGCCCCAGCTCGTCGGGCTGGTCTTCGACGAAGTCTTCGAGCGCGGCAACTTCAGCCTGCTGGGCTGGATCCTCGCCGCCCTGCTGCTGCTTTACCTCATCAAGAACGTCCTCTACTTCAACAGCAAGTACACGGCCATCCGCGTCGGCGAGAACGTCTGCTTCCAGGTGCGCAACCAGCTCTTTGACCGCCTGCAGCAGATGAACCTGCACTTCTACCGCCGCACCAAGCCCGGCACGCTCTCCAGCCGGGTGATGAACGACAGCTTCGTCATCCAGGACTTCATCCAGAGCGAGGTGCCCAAGCTGATGACCAGCGCGTTGCTGTTCGTGGGCATCGTGGCGGTGATCTACGCGACGAACTGGCAGCTCGCGCTGGCGTGCACGATCGTGCTGCCGCTGCACCTGGCGATCTACTTCTACTTCCGCAAGCCGATCAAGCAGGCCAGCCGCACCGCCCAGGAGCATCTGGGCGACGCGCAGGGCAACCTGATCGAGAAGTTCCTGGGCATCGAGGTGGTCAAGGGCTTCAACGCCGAGCAGCGCGAGAGCGCCGCGTTCCAGCACGCCACCGATCAATCCCGCCGCAGCCAGATCCGCAGCCAGAAATATCACATCATGCAGAAGGTCGCCGCCGACCTGCTCATCGGCGTGGGCACGATCTTCCTGCTGGGCTTCGGGGCCTACCAGGTGGTCGCCGGGCGGCTGGCGACCGGCAGCTTCGTGGCGTTCTGGATGTACGCGGTGCTGCTCTACCCGACGGTGATCGAGCTGATGTCCGGGTTCGCGCGCCTCTCCAAGGCGTCGGCGAGCATGGACCGCATCTTCGAGGTGCTCGAGACGCCCGCCGACCAGGAGTCGGGCACGGGCAAGGTCACGCACGCCATCGAGGGGGCGATCGCCTTCCGCGGCGTCTGCTTCCGCTACGACGAGGGCCCGCCCGTGCTCGAGCAGATCACCTTCGCGGTGGCCTCGGGCCAGGTGTGCGCGATCACCGGGCCGTCGGGCTCGGGCAAGAGCACGCTGGTGAGCCTGGTGCCACGCTTCAACGAGCCCGACGCCGGGCAGGTGCTCATCGACGGCATCGACGCCTCGGAGTACGACCTGCGCCACCTTCGCCGGGCGATCGGCGTGGCGTTCCAGGAGTGCTTTCTGTTCAACAGCTCGGTGCTGGAGAACCTGCGCTACGCCGCGCCGCAGGCGACGCGTCAGCAGATCATCGAGGTGGCCAACCGCACCGGAGCCCACGACATGATCATGAACCTGCCCCAGGGCTACGACACGATGCTCGGGGAGGCGGGCGTGACGCTGTCGCGCGGGCAGAAGCAGCAGATCGCCCTGACGCGGGCGATGCTCAAGAACCCGCGCATCCTCATCCTCGACGAGGCGACGAGCTCCATCGACGCCGCCCGCGAGGCGCAGATCATCCCCGCGGTGCTGGATTTCATGCGTGGCAAGACGACGTTGATGATCACGCACCGCCCGGAGCTGCTGGCGCACGCGGACGTGATCGTGCAGATGCCGCGTGGCGAGATCGTCTCCCAGGCCGAGGCCAGGCGCGCCTTCCGCGGCGAGGCCGTCGCGGCGCCCGGCCTGGCGGACGAGGAGCCGGCGCGGCGCGAGAAGCCGGAGATCGTCGAGCCGCCGCGCCGGCGCAGCAAGGGCGAGTCGGGGATCTGGCGCTCGAGCGTGGCCCTGGCGCTGGCGGCGCTGCTGGGCGTGGCGATGACGCTGGCGACGCCCGCGGCGGCGCTGGCGGACGACGACGAAACCGTCGAAGCGGCAGGCGACGCCGAACCCGCGCCCGAGCCGGCGATCGACGAGGCGGCGGCGCGGGAGCAGTTCGGCCACTTCCTGCCCCTGGAGGGACTCAGCCGTGTCCAGGCGGGCGAACTGGTCGAGATCCTCGTGGCCCGGGCCAAGGCGGAGTTCGGCTATCGCCCGGCGCCGCGCACCGCACCCGTGCTGCCCGAGCCGCCACGCCGGCTGATGGAGCTCGCCCATCTGTACCGCGACGACCGGATGATGCAGATCGGCTTCCGCCCGTTCCAGACCCAGCCGCCGCACGTATGGATCTACGGCCATCGGGAGGCGGCGACGGACGAGGGCGAGCTGGACGTCGCCGCCAACGAGGACGTGGTGGCGATGCTGCGGCTGATGGAGCAGACGGCCGAGCAGATCCGCGACGCCGAGGACGACATCCGCGTCGCCGACCTCGAGAGCGAGCTGATCACGCTCAGCTATGTCGAGGCCGACCGCGCCCTGGCCGTGCTCAAAAGCATGGGCTACGCGACCATCGAGTATTCCGACGCCGGCGACGCGGTCGGGGGCTCGCGCGTGATCAACCCCTCGAGCCAAGTCGACACGAGCAACCTGCCCATCGTCATGTCCCTGCCCGGCTCGGACGCCACGGACATCGTCGACGGCGGCAGCTTCAGCGGCGGGGCGCGCAACCTCCCGCACACCGGCGCCGGGCCCATGATGGAGCTGCTGGTGCTCTATCACCCGGCCCGCCCCGAGCAACTCGCCGAGGTCCGCCGACAGATCCTGCGCAACATCGACCGCCCGGCGAGGCAGATCCTCATCGAAGCCTTGGTGCTGGAGATCAGCGAGACGGGCCTCGACGCCCTGGGCGTGCAGTGGGAGCTGGAACAGGGCTTCACCGACCGCCCGCTGCGCAACATCGACGAGCTGACCTTCGGCCGGCTGCCCATCCGCGAGGCGGGCGAGAGCCCCATCCTGCGCCTCGAAGCCGATCGGATCCTCGGCCACTTCCGCGCTCAGCTCGAGATGCTCGTCCGCCGCGGCGAGGCCGAGGTCCTCTCACGCCCCAGCGTCCTGACGCTGGACAACCGCCAGGCGTCGATCACCGTCGGCGAGCGCATCCCGCGGGCGTCGCAGATCCAGCACGCCACCGCGGACCGGTTTCAGTTCGACGTCGAGTACGAGGAAGTGGGCATCTTCCTCAACGTCCGCCCGCGCGTCTCCGCGGGTGCTGAGGAGGTCTCGCTCCAGGTCGTGGGCACCGTCTCCGCCGAGGTGCCCGGGCAGGGTTTGCAGATCGAGGAGCGCACGACGGGCAACATCCTCGCCACCGCGCCGCGCATCAGCGAGCGACAGGTCCAGACCTACGCCCGCATCGCCAACAACACGCCCTTCATCATCGGCGGGCTGATCAGCCGCGACGACACCACCATCAGCAGCGCGGTGCCCTTCTTCGGCGACATCCCCCTGCTCGGACGCCTGTTCCGCCGCGACCGCAGCGAGCAGCTTCGCCGGGAGGTCATCATCGTCATCACACCGTACGTCCTGCCCGACGACCAGATCGTCGGGCGCAACATCCCCAAGGACGACGACCTCTTCGACAGCTTCGGGCACCAGCTCTTCCGCGACGCCTACCGAATCCGCTCGCGCGACGTGTTCGATCTGACCTTCCTGACCGAGAACCGCACCCTCCGTCGCATGCAGCGCATGGCCGACCGCCTCGTCGACGCCCAGCCGCGCCTGCGCCACCGCTACCCCTTCCGCGAGTTCGCCGACGGCCGCATCCCCGGCGAGCACGCGCTGGTCTATCGCCAGATGTACAACGTGGGCATCCGGCGGGAGCTGGACCGGCGCATCGGCCAGGACCAGGTGATCCTCTTCCGCCCCGACGAGGCGATCGACGCCGGGTTCCGCGTCACGTTCTTCGACCGCTACTTCGACCAGGCCACCCGCGAAGCCTGGCGGGCCCAGGGCGAGCCGGAACGCCGCTACCCCGAGGCCGAGCCGCTCGACGCCCTGGGCGACTACGCCCTGGCGCTCACCTTCACCCAGCGCGGCGAGAACATGGCCGACGTCTCCGAGCTGATGGACCAGCCGGTGCCCGAGCTCTACCGCGTCCACGCCCCGACACGCCAGGACTGGAGCCGAAAGCTCTGGGAGCTCAACCAGCCCGACGCCGATGGCCGGCAGCGCTTCACCATCCTCATCCAGCGCCAGCGCGACCTGGAGCGCATCGCCCAGGCGGTGATGCTCAAGCAGATCGTCGAGCTCAACGCCATGGCCGACAGCCAGATGACGCTGCGCAACTTCACCATCGGGCGCAACCTGCTCATGCCCGACATCCGCGACGAAGACGTGTTCGTGCTCGACTCGGACGTCGCGCGCTACTTCTTCATCACCGAGATGTACTACCCGCTCCTGCAGCAGGAGCTTCAGCGGGCGTCGCAGGCGATGCACGAGGCGCTGGAGGACCCGGAGTACAGCCGCCTGCTGGGGCCGGGGCGGCGCTGGGAGGATTGACGCCGCGAGCCACGGTACGCGGCGAGGCATTGATGTAGGGTGGGTAGAGCGAAGCGAAACCCACCGCGAACGTC
>SLDI01000026.1:0-4764 GCA_007125385.1 Phycisphaeraceae bacterium
CCGGGCGTCCGCCGACGTACCAGGCGTTCCTCGACGAGCTGGCCGAGCACACGGGGCTGGACGCAACGCCGTAGCGCCTGCGTCATCAAAGGTGGTTAGCCGTCGCCTTCAGGCGACGCTTGACCCCACGAACGCCAGTCGCACCACGCCAGCACGCGTCGCCTGAAGGCAACGGCTAACCCTCGTTGTCGTCCGCCTTGCCCGCGGCCTCGGCGTCGAGGTACCACGTCAACTCGCCATCAATCGGGCATACGCCGAGGATGGGCAGGTCCAGCACCTCGCATCGGCCGTTGCATTCCGTCTCGACCTGGCGGATCGTCGCCGCCTTCTTGCTGCCGGTGACCAGCACCGCCAGCTCGCGCGCGGCGTTGAGCATGCAGTAGGTCATGGTCACGCGGGGCGGGGGGGTGACGTGGTGGCCCTCGTTGACCGCGACGCAGGCATCGTTGACGCGCAGCGCGTGCGAGTGCGGGAAGAGGCTGGCGGTGTGCCCGTCGTCGCCCATGCCCAGCAGCACGAAGTCCAGCCGCGGGATCTCGTCCTTGAGCTCGAAGACCTCGCGCATCTGCTTCTCGTACGCAGCCGCGGGCTTGTCGTCCATGACGGGCATGGGGTGCTTCTGGCGTTTGCGCAGCGGGACGTGGTCGGCCAGGGTCTCGCGGATCATCTTCCAGTTGCTGCGCTCGTCGTCCTCGGGCACGCGGCGTTCGTCGACGATCCAGATGTGCGTGCGGTCCCAGGGGATGGCGCGGTAGCGCACGTCGGTGACGAGGCGCATGTAGAACTTTTCGGGCGTCGAGCCGCCGGACAGCGCCAGGTGGAAGGCCCCGCGCTCGGCGACGGCGCGGTCGGCGGCGGCGAGCAGCGCGTGGGCGAGATCGTCATAGAGCTGGTCGGCGTCGGCGGCGACGTGGACGGGGCCGGTGAGCTGGGGTGTCGCGGAGGGCATGGGGGAATCCTGGTGCTATCGTGGGGGTGTGGCGGGGGCGTGGGGTTTGTGCGACGCCAGCCGTCGCCATGAGAAGTGTAGTCGTTGGATGGACGGGCGTGGCGACGACGAGCCACTATGCGTCCGTCAGCAGTTGCTCCAACTCCTGGGTAAGGATTGGCAGGTTCTGCTCAATGATGCCCCAGATTTCCTCGTCGCGTACGTTGAAATAGCCATGTGCGAGCTGGTTCCGCAGGCCGATGATCTTGCCGGCGTCCGTGATCCACGTCAGTTGATTTGGCTCGACCTTGCGAATCGCGGCCGCGGCCTCGCCGATGAGGAAAAGCTCTCGCTCCACCGCCGATCGGATCGTCCGCTGTCGGCGATAGTCATCAAGCGATTGCCCCGCCACGTGCTGCTGAATCGCGCGGCAGGCGTCGAGCATGTCATGAAGATAGGTGCGAACGTCACGCTTCATAAATCGGCTGACGGGACTGCTCCACCGCGCGCCTGAAGTAGGGGTTGCGGATGGCGTCGGGTTCGATGAGGTCAACGGACCGGCCGAAGAGCTGCTGAAGCTTGTCAAGCAGGGTGAAGTAATCCCCCTGGAACCCGCCGCGCACCACGTTCTCGTCGAACTCGACGATCAGGTCCAGGTCGCTGTGCTGCGGGTCAAACTCATCGGTCGTCGCCGAGCCGAACACATCCAGTCGGCGGACGTGATGCTCACGGCAAAGCTGCTCAAGCTCCGCGCGTCGTGATTCGATGATCGCGTGGCGAACCATTGTCAGACTCCTGCGCACAATCTGTTGCCGCCGTGCGTTGAGACGCTGCTTCCGCCCCTGCGGATCGATCAGGCGATCTGGCTGCTGTGCCTGGAGTCGGCGCTGCAACTCGGCCAGCTCACGCACGCTGCCGTGACACTCCTCCCACAGTCGCTCGCGCACCTCGTAAATCTCGCGGACGATCGGATCGGTCGGCATCATGCATGCTCCACGCTTCACGGCACCCGCCACGCCGCGCCGTGCCGCGCCAGCAGTTCCTCCGCCTCCGCCGGGCCCCACGTCCCCGCATCGTACATCGGCATCGGCCCGTCCTTGTGCTCGGCCCAGTAGTCCAGCACCGGCTGAACGATCCGCCACGCCTGCTCGATCTCCTCACGCTGCTTGAACAGCGTCTGATCCCCACGCATCGCGTCCAGCAGCAGCGTCGCGTACGACTCCGGCGGCGTGGCCTGAAATTGACGCTCATAGTCAAAGTGCATGTCCACCGACTTGATCTGCATCTGAATCCCCGGCACCTTGCCTTCAAAACGCAGGCGGATGCCCTCGTCCGGCTGCACGTTGATCACAATGTGATTGGGCGTAAGCTGCCCATCGCTGGCCGCCTGGGCGAAGAGCTTCTGCGGCGTGGGCTTGAAGCGGATGACGATCTCCGTCGCCTTCTTCGCCAGCCGCTTGCCCGAGCGCAGGAAAAACGGCACACCGGACCAGCGCCAGGTGTCGATGTAGAGCTGAAGCGCCGCGTAGGTCTCGGTCATCGACGCGGGGTCGACCCCCTTCTCCTCACGATAGGCCGGCACGGCCTTACCCTTGATCGTCCCGCCCCGGTACTGGCCACGCACCGCCACGTGCGGCACGACCTCGGGCCTGATCTCGCGCACCGCCGCGAGCACCTTCATCGACTCGCTGCGGATGTGATCCGCCCGCTGCGTCACCGGCGGCTCCATCGCCACCAGTGCCAGCAGTTGCAGCAGGTGGCTCTGGATCATGTCGCGCATCACCCCGCCGTCCGGCCCGTCGTAGTAGCCGCCCCGGCCCTCGACGCCCACCGACTCGGCCGCCGTGATCTGCACGTGGTCGATGTACGTGCGCGTCCACAGCGGCTCGAAGATCGCGTTGGCGAAGCGGAACACCATCAGGTTCTGCACCGTCTCCTTGCCCAGGTAGTGGTCGATCCGGTAGACGGCTTCATCCTCGAAGACGCGCCCCAGCACGCGATTGAGGTGCGCCGCCGACGCCACGTCCTGCCCGAAGGGCTTTTCGACGATGATGCGCTGCCACGGCCGCGTCGCGCGGTTGATCGAGCACCACGCCCGGCCCTCGGTGACCATGTTGTGCCGGCCGATGTTCTCGATGATCGGGTCGTACAGGCTGGGCGCCACGGACAGGTAAAACAGCACGTTCTCGTCCGTGCCGTGGCCCGCGGCGATGCTTTTCATGCGCTGCTGGATGGCGGGGAACTCGTCGCGCTTCGTCGAGTCGCCGGCGTGATAGTGCAGGCAGGGGGCGAACCGGGCCCAGGATTCCTCATCGAAGCCGTAGGCGAACTCCTTGGCGTGCGTCTTGAGGTAGTCGCGGAACTCGTCGTCGCTGTACTTCGTGCGGCTGATGCCCATGATCGCGAAGTTCTTCGGCATGAGCCCGCCGCGGTACAGGTCGTACAGCGACGGGATGAGCTTGCGCTTGGTCAGGTCGCCCGAGGCGCCGAAGATGACGAGGAGGCAGTCGGAGACGGCCTTGCGTTCGACGACAGGGTTGATCGCGGAGGCCGGGTTGTCGGAAGGCGGGCTGGTCATGATGGGCGACACTAGACACGAAACGGCGGGGTGAGGCAAGCGCCGGGCCCGGTGCGGGCGCTGACGGGTTTTCCTGCCCCCTCCCCTTCCGCAGCGGTCCCCGGACATGCCCGATGACCAAAAAAACACGGACGAGCGCAAGCCCGTCCGTGTCGCAGATCCTCGCTCACTCACACCCGCCGATCACTTCAGCGCTTCGTCGCCTTGCTGCGGCTCCGCCTCGGGCGACCGCTGCCCGCGCTCGCGGGCCTGCTCGGCGTGATCGGTCATCGGCACCAGGAAGATCTCCACGCGCCGGTTCTCCTCCGTTCCGCCGGGCCGATGCTCCACCAGCGGGCGGTAGTACGAGTACCCGCTGATGCCCATGCGCCCGGCGCCGACCCCCGCGTCCTCCAGCGCGTTCTTGACCGAGATCGCCCGGTGAGCCGACAGGTGCCAGTTCGTCGGGTGACGCTCAAGCGTCGCCGGGTTGGCGATCGGCACGTTGTCCGTGTGGCCCACGACGCGCACCTCGTAGCCCCGCGCCGCGTCCGTGTTGAGTATCCGCGCCAGCCGACGCAGCGAGTCCTGCGCCTCGGTCCTCACCTCCGCCGAGCCCAGGTCGAACGTCAGGTCCGCCTGGAAGCGGATCATGCCGCGGTCCGGCTCGTAGGTCATCAAATCCGGGTTCGACTCCGCCAGCCGCCGCAGGTCCGCGTCCAGCTCGGCCGGCAACTCCATCGGCGTGCCCGCCCCGGCCAGCGCTTCCTCGGCCTCGGCCAGCGCCGCCCGCAGCCGGTCACGCTCGGCCCGCAGCTCCTCGATCTGACCGCGCGCCGCCTCCGAGTCGTCCCCGGCCCGCTGCAATGTTGCCAGACGCGCCTCGAGTTCCTCCAGCTCCGTCTGGAGGTCGACCTTCTGCTCCTCGCTCTGGCGGTACATCGTCCGCAGCTCGTCGTACTGACGCTGCGAGACGCAGCCGGCCCCCAGCAGCATCGTCGCCAAAACAACGGTTGCGGTGGTGCGGATCGTAAGCATGACAGACCTCTCCATAGGTTGAATGAGCACTTGCCGGGACTGACTCCACCAGCCCCTCACCATCCCCGTCGTTTGCTCCGGCCCGCCCGGTTCGCACCCGGTGGCGGGCCGGCGCCCCCTGCCAATCTGGGCAGGCTGGGGCATTGGGCTGGAGTATACATCTCGGCCGGGCGACTTGGAATCGCCGCAGCGATGCGTTATGAAGGTCTTATCGGAACACGCAGGCCCGCAGCATGAAACG
>SLDI01000619.1:0-4755 GCA_007125385.1 Phycisphaeraceae bacterium
CGGGGGTGGCGGGGTTGTTCAGCAAGTTGCTCCTTTTGGGTATGATGGTTTCGTGTCGGCCGCCCATCCGGGGCGGCGCTCGTGACCGGTCGACAGTGAATGTACGACGCGCATCGGCGGCGCACAGTGCACCGCTGGTACACCCGGGGGTGGACTTGAAGTCACCCTCCCTGGTATGGAACGTGCTATGAGTCGTGTCCCCGGCAAGGCGGCCGCCGAGCTTTTCGGGGCCGTACGCCAGCCACGCAACGCGCGCGATCGGTTGATCGACACGGCGATCGACCTCTTTTACCGCCACGGGTTCAACGCCGTGGGCCTGGACCGGATCATCACCGAGACGGGCGTGACGAAGACGACGTTCTACAAGCACTTCGCGAGCAAGGACGATCTGATGGTCGCGGCCGTGGAGACGCGCGACGCCTGGGAAGCCGAGGCCTGGCGCCGCGCGGTGGCCAAGCGCGCCGGCGACGATCCGCGCACGCGGCTGCTGGGCATGTTCGACGTGCTCGACGGGTGGTTCAACGATCCGGCCTTTGGCGGGTGCATGTTCATCAACGCCGCGTCGGAGTTCCCCAACCCGCACGACCCGGTGCACCAGGCGGCGGCGAGGCACAAGCAGGCGGTGCGCGACGAGATCCGCGACCTCGCCGACCAGGCCGGCGCCGACGACGCCGACACCTTCGCCGACGAGTACGTGCTCGTGCTCGAAGGCGCGCTGGTGATGCGCCAGGTGCATCATCGCGACAACGCGGCGCGGATGGCGCGGGCGATGGTGGAGCGGTTGATCGAGGCGCATGTGCCCGCGCCCAGGCGGCGGCGGCGCGCTCAACGGGCGTGAGCGGATTGCAGGCGGGCCCAGACACCACGTTCCCACGTGGTGCGAAAGGTTCGCCCGCCTATAATCCCCGCCATGGCCGAGAACGACACCCCCCCTGCCCAGACGCTCTACCTGATCGACGGCCACGCGCAGATCTTCCGCGCCTACTACGCCATCCGCGCGGGCATGACCAGCCCCGTCACCGGCGAGCCGACCAACGCGCTGTTCGGCTTCACGGGGATGCTGCTCAAACTCTTCGACCAGTTCCACCCGCAATACGTCGCCATGGCCATGGACGCGCCGGGGCCCACCTTTCGCGATGAAATCTACCCGGAGTACAAGGCCCAGCGCGAGGCGCCGCCGGAGGACTTCTCCGCCCAGATTCCGCGCATCCAGGAGATCACGCAGCGCTTCGGCATCCCCATCATGGAGCAGCCCGGTGCCGAGGCGGATGACATCATCGCCACCATCGTCCGCCGCATCCTCGATGACCCGCGCCACGCCGACGTGCACGTGCGCCTCGTCTCCAAGGACAAGGACCTGGAGCAACTGCTGTGCGACCGCGTGACGATGTTCGACATCCACACCGATACGACGATCGACGCCGACTGGCTGCTCGCCGAGCGCGGCATCCGCCCGGAGCAGGTGGTGGACCTGCTCGCACTGACCGGCGACAACGTGGACAACGTGCCCGGCGTCAAGGGCATCGGGCCCAAGACGGCGGGCAAGCTGTTGCAGGAGTTCGGCTCAATCGACGCGCTGCTGGGCAACCTCGAGAAGATCAAGGGCAAGCGCCGCGAGAACATCGAGGCCGCGGCCGCGTTCCTGCCCACCGCGCGCCGGCTCGTGACCCTTAACGAAGACGTGGACATCCCCTTTGACCTTGAGGACGCCCGCGCCGGCGGGGTCGACGCGGCCGGGCTGCGCCGGCTGTTCAAGGAGCTGGGCTTCAACCGCCACCTTCGCGAGCTGGATCGGCTGCTGGGCGAAGGCGCGGCCGAGACGGCGGGTGATGTTGCGGCCGAGGCCGACGGCGACAGCTTCGCCACGACGCTGTTCGATGCGCCGGAGGTCGTCGAGCAGCGGCCGCGCGACCCGAGCCTGAGCCGGGCGGAGGATTGCGACTACCGCGCGATCATGACGCAGGCGGAGCTGGACGAGCTTGTCGCGACGCTCAAGCAGCAGGAGCTGATCGCCGTCGACGTTGAGACGATCGGCCTGGGCCATCGCTCCACGCCCTGCGGCGTATGCCTGGCGTGGCAGGAGCGCGCGGGCGTGTACGTGCCGATGTGCTCGCCGCAGCCGGAGACGCACCTGACCAGCGAGCAGGTGCTTGAAGGCCTGCGCGACGTGCTCGAAGACCCGGCCATCGGCAAGTGCGGGCACAACCTCAAGTATGACATGCTCGTGCTGCGCCACGCGGGCGTGCGTTTGCGCGGGGTCGTGTTCGACTCGATGATCGGCGCGTTTCTGCTCAACGCACCTGGTCAGGGCATGGATCATCTGGCGCTGGCGCTGCTCAAGCATGAGACGATCCCCATCGCGCAGCTCATCGGCGCCGGTGGCCGGGGCAAGGAGCAGCGCACGATGGACCAGGTCCCGCTGGAGCAGATCACGCCCTACGCCGCCGAGGACGCCGACCTGGCGCTGCGATTGACAAATCTCATGCGGCCGCAGCTCAAGGTGCTGGGCATGGAGCAGCTTGCCGCCGAGGTGGAGATGCCGCTGATCGAGGTGCTCGCGGAGATGGAGACGCACGGCGTGGCGGTGGACCCGGCCGTGCTGGATGAGCAGAAGCAGCAGCTCAATGAGCGCATCGACGAGCTGCGCGTGCAGATTCACGAGGCCGCGGGCGAGGTGTTCAATGTCGACTCGCCGCGCCAGCTCGCGGACGTGCTGTTCAGCAAGCTCAAGCTCCCGGTGGTCAAGAAGACCAAGACCGGCTCGTCGACGGACTACGAGGTGCTGGAGCGCCTGCGCGACATGGACGAGCTCGACGACGCCCAACGGCGCGTGCCGGAGTTGATGGTCGAGTATCGCCAGCTCACCAAGCTGGTGGGGACGTATCTCGAAGCGCTGCGCGAGAGCATCGACAAGGACACGAAGCGCATCCACGCCACCTTTCATCAGACGGGCGCCGCAACGGGGCGGCTGTCCTCCAGCGGGCCCAACTTGCAGAACATCCCGATCCGCACGGAGATCGGCAGGCAGATCCGCAAGGCGTTCGTCGCCGACCACGGCCACCTGCTGCTCAGCGCCGACTACTCGCAGATCGAGCTGCGCATGCTCGCGCACCTGAGCGACGACGCCGCGCTGATCGAGGCGTTCGCCCAGGGCCAGGACATTCACACGGCCGTCGCGGCGCAGGTCTTCAACGTCCAGCCGGGCGAGGTGACCAGCGAGCAGCGCGGCCACGCCAAGACGATCAACTTCGGCATCATCTACGGCGTCACGCCCTGGGGCCTGGCGCGGCGGATCGACGGCCTGGACGTCGAGGCCGCCCGTACGCTCATCAACGACTACCGCACGCGCTTCAAGGGCATCGACCGCTTCCTGGACAAGTGCATCGAGCACGCCAAGGAGACCGGGTACGTGCAGACGATCCTTGGCAGGCGCCGCGAGATCAAGCAGATCGCCTCCAAGAACGGCCAGACGCGCGCTCTGGGCGAGCGCCTGGCGATCAACACCGTCGTGCAGGGCTCGGCGGCGGACCTCATCAAGCTGGCGATGGTCAACCTCCACCGCCGCATTGAGCGCGAGGCCCTGCCCATCCGCATGCTCATTCAGATTCACGACGAGCTTGTCGTGGAGCTGCCCGCCGACCGGCGCGACGAGCTGGGCGAGGTGGTGCGGCAGGAAATGGAGCAGGCGATGTCGCTGAAGGTGCCGTTGACGGTGGAACTGGGTGCGGGGGTGAACTGGCTGGACGCGAAGTAAGGGCGCGGCGGAGCGGCGTAATCCCGACCCCCCTCCCCCCGGGAGGGGCTGGGGGAGGGTGCCTTCGACAACCTTGCGTCACCCATCAAGGATGCACCTCATAGGCGTAGCCGGTTCGACGTGCGATAAGCGGGGTGCCACTGGCGGCTTGCCCGCGAGTGCCCAGGCGCACCGTGGCGTGTGTACCGTGAACCCGCGCGCGTGCCGCATGATTGAACCCCCCACGCAGTGCGCGGCGCCGACGCACTGGCGGGCAAGCCGCCAGTCGCACCCAAGCCGCCCGCTCCTGCGTCCGACACAAATCTGAGGTGAAGCCCCGATCAAGCCTTGCGTCGTTGCCGCCGATCTGTCGACGTACCGGACACACAAGCCCGCAGGCGACACCCTCCCCCTGCCCCTCCGGAGGGAGGCGGGTCGGAATCGCCCGGTTGAACCGTCACGGCTTCTCCACGCCCTGCCTGATGCGGTTGGCGAGCCACTGCATCCGCTCCATCGCGTGGGCGAAGAACATGCGGTAACCCTTACACAAAACGGTCGGCTCGGGCAGGTCGCCGCGATGCGGGCGATGCTTGGGGCAGCCGCCGTGGCAGAACGCCAGCCAGTCGCATGAGTGGCAGGCGTCGGGCAGATGCTGCTTGCGCGCGGCGAAGGTGGCGAGGCGATCGGTGTCGATGCGGCCGCACCAGCTTTCATCGACAGGGGTAGCGCGGGTGGCGCGGGTGGACCCTGATATGGGCAGCTCGTTGCGCGTGAGGGGGACGGTGGGTTGGGGGTGGTTTTCGCCGAGATCCGGCCCTTCGCTCGCGGACTCGCTCAGGACCGGCGTTGGGGTGCGGATCGTGTTGGTCCAGCCGGCATCGGTGACGTGGGCGAGTTGCCAGCGGTGCTGGACGTAGTGGTCGCAGCCGAAGACGCTGCCGTCGTGCTCGATGGTGATCTGGTGGTGGCAGGACTCGGCCAGGATGCACAGCGGCGTGGTGTTCAGCAGCAGCTTGTTGAGC
>SLDI01000644.1:0-4718 GCA_007125385.1 Phycisphaeraceae bacterium
CCCCCGGGCCGGCAGCCGACTCGGCGTCGCCGCTGGCCCAGTGGCTGGCCTTGTCGCCAGCGCAGGTTGAGCGGATTGGTCAGCTCGATCCGGGTTACCGCGATGAAGCGGCCGAGCTAGCCGACACGCTGCACCAGCATCGCCAGACCCTGGCCGAGTTGCTTGAAGACAGCGACGCGACGGACATGCAGATTCTCGAGCAGGTGGAGTTGGTGATTTCGGCTCACAACGCGCTGGAGCGGCGCGTGGCGGAGCACCTGATGGCGATGCGACACGAACTGGAGCCGGACCAGCGCCAGCGACTGGGGCGTCACGCTGCCGGTGAAGTGCGTCGCGGTATGGGGCAACGCTGGCGCGATGGCCAGGGCCGGGGCATGGGGCGCAGCCACGGGCCCGGTCAGGCCGACGACGATCGGGCGCGACACGGCCAACAGCGCCTGCACGACGATGCATCGCGTGCGCCCGGCCGGATGAGCCCAAGTGGGGGCAGCCGCATGCGCGAGACCATCGACTTCCTGTTCGCACACCACGAGTCGATCGACCGTCAGGTTGAAGATCTGCCGGACGGGGTGCTGACCACCACCACCAGCGAGGACGCGTCAGTTGTCGACGCACTGCGGTTGCACGTGCGACAAATGAAGGACCGCCTCGCTTCCGGTCAGCCCATGCGCCGCGGCGATCCGCTGTTCCGCGAGTTGTTCGAGCATCATGCCAGAGTCAACATGCATATTGAAGACGTCCCCGGCGGCGTACGCGTTCGACAGACTTCCAAAGATCCGCAGGTCGTGCTGCTGATTCGTCAGCATGCGCGGGTGGTGTCCGAGTTCGTGAAGATCGGTCCGGAACGTGAACATCGCCCGTCGCCAATGCCCGAGGGCTATCAACGTCGGTGACGGCCAACGAAAGTCAGCGAATGCAGATCATGATGAAACGCTACACCCTCGCCTGGTTCGCCACCGGCACGCTGTGCTGCGCGATGGTGACAGCATTGGCCGGCTGCGGTGAGGGCGAGCCCGACCAGCCGGCCGGCCGGGGCGGGCGTGCCTTGCCTGTCGTTGAGGTGGCGCCGGTGCAGCAGGGCGACCTGGCCCGGCAACTGGCACTGACCGGCGAAGTGGTAGCGCGGCAGCAAGTGATCGTGTCGCCAACGGTTGAGGGACCGATCGCATCGATTCCGTGGCAGGAAGGCGATCGGGTCGAACGCGGGCAGGTGCTGGTCACGATCGACCGGCCGCTCTACCAGGCGGAGCGCGACGCCGCAGCCGCTGCCGTGAGGGTGGCGGAGGCTCAACTCGACGATCTTCGTGCGGGCACGCGTGAAGAAGATATCGCCGAGGCCCGCGCAACGGTGCAGCGCCTGGAATCCGCGGCGTCGTTTGCGGAGGCGGACTGGCGCCGCATGCAGCGACTGGTCGAAGCGGATGCGTCACCTGCCGAGGCGTTGGAACGTTCCGCGACGGGGCACGCGCAGGCGGTCGCCGAACGGGAGGCCGCGAGGCAGCGGTTGAAGAAACTGGAAGCCGGCCCTACGCCCACGGCCGTCGCGACCGCCGAGGCGCAGGTCGCTGAAGCTGCAGCTCGTGTGCACTTGGCCGAGGCGCGGCTGGCCGAATGTCGCATCACTGCGCCGTTCGACGGGGTCATCAGCCGACGGCATCTGAGCGTCGGCGACATGGCATCACCGCGTGAGCCGTTGCTGGAGATGTACGCGCCTGCATCCATGGTCGTCCGCTTTGCGGTGCCCGAGTGGGCGGCCGGTGCTGTGGCGGTTGGCCAGTCAGCTCAGGTGAGCCTGGATGCCCTGGGGCCGCGTTCGTTTGAGGCGCGCGTGGTGCGTGTGTTCACACACCTTGAGCAGCCGACGCGGACGCGGACGGTGGAAGCCGCCATCGATGACGAGATCGAACTGCTGCCGGGGATGTTCGCTCGGCTGGAGCTGACTCTGGAACTGGCGAGTGGCGTGCTTTTCGTGCCGACCGATGCGTTGTTCGCCCGGCCGGGGGAGGGGCGGGCGGTCATGGTCGTGCGTGACGGCAAGGCGGAACGGGTGCCCGTGACCGTCGGCATCCAACAGCAGGGCCGTAGCCAGGTATTCGCCAATGTGGAACCGGACGAGGCCGTCATCGTCTTCGGACAGGAGGGGCTACGGCCAGGCGCCGCCGTGCAGGTTCATCCGTCGGAGCCGGCGGCTTCGACGACCACGAATGCCCAGGCACCTGGAGCCACGCCATGAGGCTGACCGGCCTAGCAGTGGAACGCCGGGTAGCCGCAAGCGTGATCGCTTTGGCGCTGGTGGTGCTGGGTGTGTACGGCTTCTGGCACCTGCCGGTGAACTTTCTGCCCGAGGTGACCTATCCGCTGGTGCGCGTTGATGTGCGCTGGCCGGGCGCCACGCCCGACGAGGTTGTCACCAACCTTGCCGATCCGATCGAACGGCAGATCGCGACGGTGGACGGGCTGGACTACCTGTCTTCCGAATCGCGCGAGGGGCGTTACCAGCTTGAGGTCAACTTCCATTATGGCGTGGACGTGGACGTGGCATACCAGGATGTCCTGGCGGCCATGTCACGTGCCCAGCCGAACCTGCCGACGGGCATCGACGCCCCGATCGTGTTCAAGGCCGACCCGTCCCAGCTTCCTGTCGTGCAGTTGCCCATCAGCTCCGAGCAGTGGGGACTGGTCGAACTGCGCACCTGGACCGAGCAATGGCTGCAGGACCAGATCATCGCCGTGGCAGGCGTGGGCGGCACGGAAGTCGTCGGCGGTCTGAAGCGAGAGATCCGCGTCCACGTGGACCCCGGTGCGCTTCAGAAGCACGAGGTGAGCCTGAGCACGCTGCTTCGGCGGATCGACGAGGAGAATCTCCAGCAGTTCGCCGGCCGCGTGACGGTCGGACCGCGCGAGCTGCTGGCACGAACGGATGGCGAATACCGCAGCGTCGCGGAACTGTCCGAACTGGTGCTGCGCGACCAGGATCAGGCCCGGGTGCATCTCTCGGATGTCGCGGAGATTCAGGATCTTTTCGAGCCGGCACGGATCGTCACACGCTACAACGGCCTCGACGGGGTACGGCTGAGCGTCAACAAGCAGGCGGACGCCAACACGGTCCGGGTCGTGCAGGCGGTGAAGCAGCGAATGGCGGAACTCGGCCCGTCGTTACCCGACCATCTGCGGATCGGCTACATGGAAGACCAGGCCGAGTACGTCGAAGCCGCGCTGGCCGGCGTGCGGAACGTGGTGGTGATGGCCGCCGTGCTGGTGATCCTGGTGGTGTACCTGTTCCTCGGCAGCTTCCGTCAGGTGCTGGTGATGGTGCTGGTGTTGCCGATCGTGTTGATCGTCAATTTCGCCCTGATGCGCGTTGCCGGGTTCTCTCTCAATATCTTTTCACTGGGCGGCCTCGTCGTGGCGGTCGGTGTAGTGCTGGACAACGCGACGGTGGTGCTGGAAAACATTACGCGCTTGCGACAGGCTCGGCCCGATGACTCAACTGCGGCGATCGCGGTGCAAGCAACGCGTCAGGTCGGGCCGGCCATCGTGGCCGCCACACTTTCGTACATGGCCTTGTTCGCGCCGTTCCTGCTCGTGCCGGGGCTGGCCAGCCTGCTGCTGCGCGAGTTGATCCTGGTCGTGGCTGGCGTCGTCGGCCTGAGCCTGCTGGTGGCGGTCACACTCGTGCCGATGCTCGCGGCATGGCTGATCCGAGCACCCACCACCGGCCGGGGGCCGTCCCGCTTTCAACGCATCTTCGCCCGCATAACCACATGGTACGGTCGAGCTCTGACGTGCCTGCTCGAAGGGCATTGGCGCCTCTGGCCGAGACGCGGTGGCGCTGATACACGCTGGCGCGTCCCGCTGTCGGTGGTCGTGGTGCTCGGCTTCATCGCAGTGACGCTGGGCAGTGTTGCGATGCTGCCGCGGCTCGGAACCGAGTTCCTGCCACAGATGGACGACGGACGTATTCGCATCGACGTCCGTATGCCGACGGGCACGGCGGTCGACCGCACGGGGCAGGTCGTCCGGCAGATCGAACAGGCGTTGAGCGACGATCCATTGATCGAAAGCATCTTCACACTGAGCGGCGGCCGCTCTCGCGGGCTGTTCACGACCGAGGTGGCCTATGAAGGCGAATTGAATGTCCAGCTTGTGCCGCAGTCGCGACGTGCGACCACGACGGTGGAGCACACACAACGAATGCGGCGACAACTGGGCGAACTGGAGCCCCCCGGTGCGGCGATTCGCGTGCGACAAGCATCGACCCGTGGCATTCGCGCCGGCGCCGGCGGTGGTGCGGACATCGCCCTGAAGATTCAGGGGCCGGAACTGGCCACGCTGTTCGATCTCGCCCGGCAGGTGGAGGAGCTTTTGCGGAGATCGCCTGAACTGACCGAGGTGCGCGTCGATGTGGACATGGATCGGCCGGAGTATCAGGTTCACGTCGATCGCACGCGAGCGGCGGCCATGGGCATGTCGGTTCGGGACATCGCCCAGTCCCTTCAGACCCTCGTCGGCGGCAGCATTGCAACGCGATACAAGGAACATGATGAGCACTACGACGTGCGCGTCATCGTCGCCGAGCACGCGTTGGGGTCGCAGCAGGCACTGGCCGACCTTCTGCTCGATCGCCCCGGTGGCGGGCACGTACGCCTGCACGAGATCGCCGACATTCGCCAGGCCACCGGCCCCGTCCAGATCGACCGCGAAAACCAGGTGCTCCA
>SLDI01000417.1:0-4706 GCA_007125385.1 Phycisphaeraceae bacterium
CGTCCTTCACCCACAGTGCACACCCCTTATACCGCAGTTCGAAGAGACGAAACGCCATCACACATAGGATAAACGCAACGTGACGTTCATAAAACCCTGAACCTCAACTGGGTGATGCGGGCTTCTGGAGCGTGCACGTGGGCTTCTCGTCAGAATCGGACGAACCCGGAGGCGTTGGGTCCGTGATCGTTGAGGGCGGAGCAACGATTGAAAGTCGAACTCTCTGGCGGCTGGGTTCAGGCGACAACTCGCACGGCAGCCTGACCGTTCGCGGTGCCGGCAGCAGCGTGACGACCGGCCAGATCAATCTCGGTGCGATCCAATTCCCCGTGACCGGTGGCACCGGTTCGCTTCTTGTTGAAAACGGTGGCCACCTCCACTCGCAATCCTTCCATTCGCTCATTGGTTTCGGCGCCGATACGACGGGTAGCGCCACCGTTCGCGGCGATGGCTCGAAGTGGCTGTTGGAGCGGGATGGACAATATGGCCGGGTGCGCGTCCTGAGCGGAAGCCTGTTGATCGAAGACGGCGGGACGGTCATCGGCGCCGGCGGCGATGTGGGGGCCATCCCCGGCCGGACGGCGGTCGCGATCGTTCGCGGAGCCGGCTCCACCTGGATCAACCATGACTACCTGGTGGTCGGGGAGGATAGCTGGCAGGTTGGCGCGCGAGGCCGGGTTGATGTCGAGTCCGCCGGCCGGATCGACGTCGGCCAGACGCTCAACGTCAGCCGACAGGGCACGCTTGCCGTCACCACCGGCGGCGCCGTGTCCGTCGGCTCGCTTCCGCCTGAGCAGGACCTGCACGAGCTCGAGGGCGATCGCGTGCATGTCTGGGAGGATGGCCGGGTCGTCGGCCGGGGCGACATCGACGTCGCCGAGCTGCGCAGCGTCGGCCGGGTCCAGCCCGGCTCGTTCGGCGCGGACGACCCGCCCGGCACCCTCAGCCTGGCCGGCCACTACCAGCAGCAGGCCAGTGGCACGCTCGAGATCGCCATCACCGACGACACGCACAGCCAACTGGCCGTCGACGGCGAAGCCGTGCTGGCCGGGACCCTGGAGGTGGCTTGGGCCGGCGAGGACGAGGCCGAACTGCTCGGCCAGGCGGTGATCGTGCTCACCGCCAGCGCAATCCTCGGCCGCTTCGACGACGTGCGCGCTGCCGGCCGCGACGACCTCTACTTTGACGTCGCCTATGCCTCTCAGGCCGTGACGGTCACCTCTGGCCTGATCGGGGACATGAACGGCGACGGCGTGGTCGACACCGGCGACGTCGCCCCGTTCGTGCTGGCGCTGACCGACCCGGCGGCCTACGAGGCGCAGTATGGCATCGACCCCGCACTCGTCGGCGACATCAATCAGGACGGCAGCTTCGACACCGGCGACGTGGCGGCGTTCGTGCAGCTGCTGGTGAATTCCGACAGCGCGATCCCCGAGCCCGGCAGCCTCGCCTTGCTGGGCTTGGGCGGGCTGATGGTGTTGAGGCGACAGCGTGCCCCCTGACACCGGCGGCACGTCGTCCGGATCTTCGTGCCGATAACGCCGCCCTATGTACATCCATGATCGGCAGGGTTGCGACGCGCCCGTTCTGCCCGGTCGTTCTGCAACCCCGGGCATTGGCCGTGTTGTTCCGTCTGCACGGCGGGGGGGGATCCTGACCTTGCAACAGGTGCGTCGGGCTGTGGGCGCGGCGATCGAGGCGGCGTAAATTCGACGCAGGGCGTTGGCGCGAGCTGCTGGCGTGGGTAGACTGGCATGAAGAGCCTTGGCCGCGCGCGGTGGGTTCCGTTGAATGCGTGGCCTTTGAGCCGGTCGTCCTATCTTCTGCGGAGACAGATCGACCTCGGCCGAGACAGGTTGCCCGTTCGATGACTGAATCGGCGACCACCTGCCCACGGGGAGGCTTCCTTGCGATGGGGATCCACCACGACGCTTAACCGGCTACGGGTGCCGAGCCGGCGCATGGGCGGCGTGGCGGTCGCATCGCTCGCTTGGATCAGTGTACTGTTGAGTTCGGCAAGCCCGGCCCAGGCGACCAACCAGGTCTGGTGGCTGACCGATGGGGATGGCCTGTGGACCGACGCCTCGAACTGGTCGAGCGACCCGTCACTGCCCGGGTCGGGTGACCATGTCATCATCGACCGCACGGCAGCGCCGGATCGTCCCTCTTCGGGCTACCTGGTCGAACTGGCCGACGGGTGGCACATGCTCGAATCGCTGCTGCTCCAGGAGCGGCTGCGCGTGTTCAGCGACGCGACGTTGGAGATCACCGACGAAGCGAGCATCAACAACACCGTTACACTCGACGGCGGCACGCTCATCGGCGGGCGCTGGGATTTGTCGATGGGGTTGCTTGAGGTGAGTTCGTCCAGCCGCATCGTCGGCGCAAGTGTCGAGGGGGACATCGTGGCGGCGAGGCTTCAGTTGCTGCATCTGGAGGACACGCAGGTCGATGGCACGATTTTTCTGGACGAATGGACAGGTCTGGTGTTCGACGCCTCGCAGACATTCGCGCAGGGGACGATCGATTTCGGCGGTGAAGGATGGGAGAGTCCGGTCTCTGTCTTCATGAGTGCCCCGGGCGCCTTGACACTCGGCGCCGACGTAACCGTCCGCGGAGGCAGCGGCGTCCTGGGGCACGCTCGGCGCGCAGCGCCCCAGGCGCCGATGGAACTGGTCAACCATGGCTTGATCCTGGTTGAGCCCGGACACAGGATCGAGATCGAGGCGGAAGACGGTTTCATCAATCACGGGACGGTGCGGATTGAGGACGGCGGCGTCGCGCAAATTCGAGGCCACTGGACGAGCTCCGCGGGCCGGCTTGAACTCCACGGCGGCCGGCTTGAGCTGCGCGGCGAAGTCACCACCGAACAATTCGGCACGCTGGATAGCGACGGTGGCGAGGTCCACCTCGTGCTTGGGACGCTGGACAACACGGGCGCGACGCTGCCACTGGATGAGTGGGGGACCTGGCGTCTGTTCCGCAGTGACATCCATGGTGGGCTGATCCAGGGCGGCACAGATCAGCACGGCCGACTGGAGGTTCAAACGGCGGGCACGCTATCCGACGTTACGGTGAACGCCGACATCGATCTGCTGCCGTCCCAGGCGGAGTTGCGGATTGACCAGGCAGTGATTGACGGCACAATCAACGTGCAGGGTGGGCAAAGCACCGTCGCGTTCGAGGGGGATCACGAACTCGAAGCGACCGGCATCGTGTTCAGCGGATCGCTTTCGGGCGTCGGGCTGCTGGATGCCGGAGGTCGGCTGACGCTGGGCGAGCAGGCGCTGGTGCGGGGAGAGGCTGATTTCGTAAGAATTGGCCAACCGGATTTCAGGTATGGCGCGATGGAGTTGATCAACCACGGCACGATCGAGACCACACGTCACATGGCGATCAACCCGATCGACGGCTTCGTCAACCATGGCGTTGTGAGAGTCATCGACGGAACCATGCACGTCGCGACGCCCTGGTCCAACGCCACGGGTGTCTTCGAGGTCGCCGGCGGCAGGCTGCTGCTGGGCAACGTGTTCACAATCGCCGACATCGGCACGATCCACCGCCTGGGCGGCGACGTGGCGGTGCGCGGCACACTCGACAACACAGGGACAGTCCTGCCCCTGGACGAATGGGGCACCTGGCGACTCGTCGTCGATGGCGAGATCCGTGGCGGCGAGGTGCGCACGGGCGGGGGCTCCGGTGCGGTGCTGGAGGTGGAACGCGGGCGGCTGGAGAACGTCGCCCTCCATGGCGATGCCGTGGTCACCCGTGCGCTGCACGTCGACAACGTCGCGCTCGATGGCACGATCCACGTCGGCACGATAAGCGGCCGCATCCTGTTCGGCGGCACACAAACCTTCGAATCTGGCACGATTCACCTCGATGTCGATGCACAAGACCACCCCATTGTGATCGGGATGGGCGAGGCCGGCACCCTCACGCTCGGTCCGGACGTCGTCGTGAGAGGCGGCGACGCGTTGATCGGACAACGCATCGGGCATCCCACAGAACCCATGGAGCTCATCAACCACGGCCTGATCATCGCCGACCATCCCGGCCGCCACTTCGAGATCAACGCCAGTGACGGGTTGACGAACCATGGCGCACTGCGCGTTGCTGGCGGCACGATGACCCTGAACACCGACTGGTCGAGCGATGACGGCACCATCGAGCTGGTCGACGGCACGCTCCGCCTCGGCGGCACGCCCCGCACGCTCGACCTGGACGCCTTGTTCCGCAGCGGCGGCATGCTCGAGCTCATCGGCACGCTGGACAACAACAACGCCGCCGTAGAGCTCGATGCAATCGGGAGGGTCCGCCTCGATGGTGGAACGATCGAGGGGGGCACGATCGAGTCGAGTGCATCGGACAACCATCTGCGCGCCACCGCCAACCAGGCCAACCACCTCGCCCACACACTCGTTGCGGCCGACATCATCCTCGACGGGGAGGACCAGCAGCTTGGACTGGAGGCGGTCGAGCTTCGTGGCGCGACCACCCTTTCCGGCCGAGGCTCGCGCCTGGCCCTCACCGGTGACCACGAACTGCCGGGCGTCATCAGGCTCGCGCATCCCGAGGCCGGAGTCACCGCTGGCGACGCCAGCGCATCGCCCGTCGTCCTGACGGTGTCCGAGGACGGGCTGATCCACGGCCGTGGCCGCATCGGCGCCCCCGGGGGCACGCCCATCAGCTTGGTCAACCATGGC
>SLDI01000440.1:0-4694 GCA_007125385.1 Phycisphaeraceae bacterium
AGTTCGCAATCACCAGACGATTCGCTCGTAAGCGAAACCAAGTTGTCGAAGAGGCATCCTACGCGTGGGCGCGGGAGGCCTCAACAGGCGAAGCATCGGTCAACCGCAAACACCACTTGACTGCAGCGCGCGGGCCGGCCGCCTTGCAGCTGCCACCGCCATGGCCCTGTTCCGCGCCGCCGCCGAGATGACCGACGACGAGATCGCCGACGCCACCGACGATCACATCCGCGCCATGCTCGATCGCCCCGCCCTGGCCCGCTTCGCCGCGCGCATCGCGGTGGCCCGCGTGCAGGCAGGCAACTGCCGATCCTGCACCGGGCGCACCACGATCGGCGACGGTCGCTTCCGCGTCGTCGTCACGCGCGACGTGGAGACCGAAGTCGCCGGCTTTGCGTGCCAACCTGCTGCTGATCTACACCTTCGACACCGACATCAACGTCGCCAGCATGGGCAGCCCGATCGACTTGGTCACGCTCGGCTTCCTCCCCAGCCAGTGCGCCGAGGCGGTCACCACCGCCACCGCGAGCCTCGTCGATACGCGCAACGGCTACGTCTATGCCACGGCCGAAGCCACCGCCACCGCGGACCGTCGGGCGAACACGTGGACGCGCAGCAGCGCCGTGGACCGATCACGTCAGCGGACGCAGGCCGAGGCGTTCGACAAGCTGGTTGACGCTTTCGTGCAGAGCTGGGACGGGGTGCTCGCGGAACACAGCCCGGCGGCGCGGGTCACCGCACCTGGCCAGCACGCCACACGTCGCGCGGGGGCGACTGGTCCGTGAGGGTGGCACACCCCGGATGGGGGCAACGCACAACCGACGCCGCTGGTTCGACCTCGCGCGTCACCGCGGCCACTCGAGCGCCAGGTCACGGTATGGCCCACTCACGCCGCCGTTGTCCTCGCCGTTGTCGCCCACGCTGTAGATGACGACGCGATCGTCCTCGACACGGTAGATGATGGCTTGGCCGGGCTCAGCGGCAAAGGGGTCGTCGGGCACCGTATCAAGCCAACCGGGCACGAGCTGGTCGAGCGCTGCGGGATACACGCCATGCTCGGCGCGGTGGCCCGCTACCGCAAGCGCCACGCGTTTGAGCACGTTGAAGGTTTCGGGTCTCTCAACCGTGTTTCTGGCGCCACCTATCGGCCTCTGCAGCCACCGCACGAGGTAATCCGTGACCACATCGGTAAACAGTTCGACGCGTTCAGGCTGGGTTCGACGCAGCAGCTCCGCCTGCATCACGTGGGTCGCCCGGATTCGATCCCGGGGCAGAAGCGAGAGCGTGGCCTCTACGTGCTGAGCCGCATCCGTCCAGGCCTGCTCTCGTTCGTGTCGCGTGTTGAGCAAGCCGACCTCCGCCAGGCGATCGTAATGGCGATTGGCACGGCGGATGGCCCGGTCAAGATCGAAATACCTTGGGCCAACCTCCGCGACCCACGCACGGTCCGCGAACGGCAGCCGCCGCGTGAGCGTGGAGTCATCAAACCCCTCCGACAGGCGTTGGAGGAAGTTCAGCAGCATATGTCGCTCGCCCGTGGCGATGGCGCGCGACAGGTGGGGCCACATCGGCGCATCGGGCAGTTCATCAAGCAGGGCGCGTGCGTGCGCCGCGGTCAGGGCATCATGTCCGGCCAGGTGGGCCAGGGGCCGCCGCGTACTGGCACTTATCGCCATCTGTTCCATGAGCAGTTCGTGCGCGGTGACGGCACGGGCAAGTCGTTCGAGCGTGAGCACATCCGCGGCCGCGTCCGCCAGCCCGCCCTGCTCGATCCGCAGCAGCGCCCTCGTCGGCAACGCCCGCCGAAGCGTGCCCAGGCGTGGCGGTGCGGCAGGCGGGTCGTAGCCGACCACGGAGCGCGCATAGGTCCGATCCTGTAACGCGCCAAGCGTGCCGGGCAGATAGATCAGGCCATGGTTTGATGAATCGGGAACGAATGGAGCCCAAAAGCGTTCGCGGTCCAGCGCCTCGCCCAGGCGTGACAGTGGGCCCTCCTGCGCCGCCAGCCAGTCGGCGACAACCGGCGCGGCCTCGGCCGACCAGGGCTCACGCATCGCCAGGTCCCAACTCGCGTACAGCTCGCTGTTGTGCCGCAGGTATTCGCCTGTCTGCTGCACGACATAGTCCCTGAACGAGCGGAGATACTCCGCATCGTCGTCGGGAAGGGGAACGCCCATCTCCTCGAATACGCGCTCGCGGTAATCGTCGTCGTCCCAGTCGCTGGGGTGGATCAACGCCGCGATGACGGCGTAAGCGTTGTTGTCGGGCGTCACACCCTGGCTGAGTCTGGCATTGACCGCGGCAACGTAGTCGATCGTGCCGTCGTCCCGCAGTGGACCTTCGACGACGGTGGTGACGGGCTCCCGATCCAGCGGGGCGGGATCGACGCGGACGCGCTCAAGCAAGCGCTGCCGCACATCCTCCGGTTCAGCGAACGCCGCCGCGGCCATGCTGAACGCGGCCAACAAGGCGGTGAGACGAAACGTGGCCAACACGGTGGTAAGGCGCAACAGTGGCATGGCGAGGCTTCCCGGACGAGAGGATAGACGGTGTGCACGGAGGGGTATTCTACCGCAGGGGCCGGAACGACCGGTATGGGAGCCCATCGAGCTGCCGCAGGCCGGATAGGCGGGGGGCTCCGCTGTGTCGTCGGCGGCCGCGCCAGGCGCATCCGGTGGTGGCGCGGGTTCGGCCGGCGGTGTCGCTGGCCCGTCCGCTGGCTGCCTGGTCTCCTGCACCAGATCGGCGAGCCGGGGCCCATCCACAGGATCGATCGCGTTGTCGCGGGCGAAGACCTGGGCGTCGGGCGTGACGCTGCCGGATGCTCACTCGGCGCGACGCGGCGCCTGCACCCGTGCGCGCCACTGGTCGGCAAGCCGCTGGCCCCGAGCGATGTCCTCCGACGTCAGGCGTTCCTGAAGCAGACCCCGAAGCTCGTGTGCCTCGTCCACATCCTGCTCGGCTGCAAGCGTGAGCCACGTGTACGCCCGGACGAAGTCCTGGGATACGCCCTGCCCCAGCACATACAGGTTGCCGAGTGTCCCTTGCGCATCGGCGTGGCCCTGCGCTGCGGCCTTATGTATCCACTTTGCCCCTTCCGTTGTGTCCTGTGGCACACCGTGGCCCAGGCCGTACTTGGCACCAAGGTTGAACTGCCCTCCGGCATGACCTTGTTCGGCAGCTCGCCGATACCATCGCGCGCCCTCGACTGCATCCTGGGGGACACCGAGCCCGAAGTCATACATCGTTCCGAGTCGCGCCTGGGCTTCCGCCAACCCCTGCTCCGCAGCCTGCCGATACCACCTCGCCGCTTCAGCGTTGTCGCGCGTGACCCCCATGCCCAGTTCGTACTGATGGCCTAACTGGAGTTGCGCCTCGGGATCGCCGCGTTCAGCGGCCCTTATGATCAACCGAGTCGCAGCGCCGGCGCCACCTGCCTCCGACGACCCAGCACCGTCCGCCCGCGCCGGCGATGGAGACAACGGACGTTGCGCCCCGTGGCCAGCGGGAGCACCTGGACTGTCAGCGATCAGCAGAATGAAGGCGAACAGGCCGATCCCGAACCATACCCCGCCTTCCGATGCGGTCGGGTTACGCCCAAACATGCACCACACCACATAGCCGATTGCCAGGGCGACGCCGAGGCTGAACACGTACACCGCGATCGCCTCACCGAGCACCGCGGCAGGCACAGCCCGAGCCAGCTCATCAAGCCGCGCCGCGAGCGAGAACGCCACCGGCACCAGCAGCAGAAACCACGCAGAAGTCGGGAACCGGAACCCCTCTGGCCAGCCCCATCGAAACCGCCACCATGGCGTACGCCGCCGGCGCTCCCGAGCCGTCGGCGAGCCGACCGACGCCGGACCCACCTCCGCTGGCGCGTGCGCGGGCTTGCCGGTCACCGCGTCGGCCTCGTCGGGAGTGTTGGGCCCCCCAGGTGTGACAACGGCATCCGTCGGCGACGCCGGTTCCGCAGACTCCGCGTCCGGCGCAACAGCGGCGAGGCCGAGCACTTGCAGCCCTTCGACCTCGGCCCGCGCTACCGCCTCCTGTGCCGTCGCCCCGGGAAACTGAAGCTGCACGTGCCTCCCGGATACGCGTTCGATCCCACGGATCAGGAAGTAGCGCGGTTGGGATTCGCCCATGGGTGGCCCCCTTCGTCGGCACGCCGGCTCGCCACGGCCCCGGCCGGTGCCGCGCCTTCCCGCCCCGGGGCAACCGTGAGCCTCAATAACCACCGCATCGGCGACATGTCACGCAGACTTGATGCGAGCCCGCTGCGCCTCGCCCAGGGTCCCGCCCATGGCCCACGACAGCCGTAACCCCCATGGCACTCCGGGCCGCCCCGGGGCGATCGTGCGCAAGGGTTACATGGTAAACTGCGTAAACATCGTAAGCCGTGCCCCGGGTCGACCCCCAGCGGTGCACCAGCCCCGCCACCAGCCCCGCCACCAATCACCCGGGCCGGCCGCGGGGGCTCAACCGCTCAACGGGCCGGGGCTGGACAAGCCGGGACGCCGGCGTGGGGGCTTCTCACCCCCCGGCCGCCCCCGCCGCCGCTGGGCCATCCGCCTCCTTCGCCAACGGGACCCCGCACCCGCCATGACCGAGCCGCAGACCGACCAGCAGACCCCCGGCCACAGCGACGCCCGCGACGCCGGCGCCCCCCGCGCCCCGCGCCACCCGCGCCACCC
>SLDI01000756.1:0-4683 GCA_007125385.1 Phycisphaeraceae bacterium
ACCTTGGTCGCCAGCACGATCCGCTCGCGCCGTCCGGCCCCTTGGGCGAACCACCGGCCGACCAACTCCTCACAACTGCCGGCATGGCTGTGCCCGGCGCCGTAAACATCGGCGGTGTCGAAAAAGTTGACGCCCGCTTCCAACGCCCGGTCCATGATCGCGTGGCTGTCGGGTTCGGGCGACTGGCCCCCGAAGTTCATCGTGCCCAGGCACAGCGGGCTTACGACCAGGCCGCTGCGACCAAGATGGCGATATTCCATGACAAAAACTCCGTGCGATACCCCGCGGCAAGATACCTCCGCAGGATGGTGATTGAAAACCTGCTTGAGGCGCTGCCTCGAACAGACACAGGGATGGCTTAGGTGACAAAACGCGTGCCGTTGTAGAGCAGTTCGTCCACAGGCGTAGGGCGGTCCATGGCGGCGGGGATGTCGTGGTAGGTCACCTGCTGGCAGTCGCGCTCAAACGTGTACTGATCGGCGGCCGGGTCGTGGGCAATGACGTGCTCGCGGCGCACTTTGCCCACCGGGCTGTCCATGCAGACACGAAAGTTGCTGACCCAGCCTTCGCCACGAAGGAAGACTTCGTCGGCGAGATCGAACACGCGCTGGAGGCGAAGCCGGTAGGTCGCGCCGTAGCGGATCGGGTCAGCGATGAACATGGTGAGCATCTGCACGCCGAGGTCCACGCAGCGGTAAGCAAGTTCCAGCAGCACGTCGGCATGATCGTTGATGCCGCGCAGCAGCGGGAACTGGTTATAGAGCAGCACGCCCCGTCGGCGGGCCTCGGCGAGCCGTTCGCCCACCTCGGCTCCAAGCTCGTAGGGATGCACGGCATGGATGACGAGCTTGACACGATGCCGGGCGAGCACGTCGATCATGCGCTCGTTGAGCAGGGCGGGGGCGAACAGCGGGGCCTTGCTGTGGAACCGGCACCACTTCACGCTCGGCACCGAGAGAATGCGTGACAAGGCGTTGTCCAGCGCGGCGGGCTTGCAGGCGAGCGGGTCACCGCCGGAGAAGATGACTTCGCGCACGCCCGGGTTCTGTTCGAGGTAGCGCACGACGTCGTCGAGGACGGGGTCGGTGAGGTTGCGGTGCCGGTTTTTGGCGGCCGGGTCGGTGCCGGTGATGTCGGGTCGGAAGCAGTACTGGCAGTGGCCGACGCAGGTATCGGTTGGGAAAAAGAGCAGCTTGGCGGGGTAGCGATGGACGATGACGCGGTCGAGGCCGTCGGGCATGTGGCCGAAGTCTTCGACGAAGTTGGTCACCTCGCCGGGGGCGAAGGTGTGGAAGCGGTCGGCCTTGGGGTAGACGACCGAGTGCAGCGGTCCGCCGGTTCGGCCGAGGGTGGCGATCTCCTCTTCCACGAGTTGCCGGTAGTGGCGGGGGATCTTGACGGGCAGCAGGGGAACGCCTTGTTCGCGCAGTTGATTGAGTTGGACGACGGCGGGCTCGTGTGCGGGCGAGGCAGGCTTGGTGTTGGTGTGGCACATGATCAGCGGGTCTCCGAACGGCTGGCGGTCGAGCGGGGTGACGTCGGGTGGCCGGGGGTGAGGCCGTCAGCCATGAGGGCGAGCAACTGGCTGGCGAGCGCCGCCGTCCGGCCGGTGGGGTCGAGGGTGGGCACGACTTCGACGAGGTCGGCCGCGACGATGTGCAGCGAGCCGTCGAACAACTCACGCACGAGGCGCAGCGCTTCGCGTGCGCTGAACCCGCCGCACATATGCTCGCCCGTGCCCGGCGCGAAGGCGGGGTCGAGGCTGTCGATGTCGAAGGTGACGTAGGTGGGCTGCTGCGGGGCGGCGCGCAGCTCGGCCAGCAGAGGATCAAAGCCGTGGCGGTCGAGCGCGTGCATAAAGTGGATCTGCGCGCCATGCTCACGCAGAAATTGCCCGCCGCTCTCGTGCCATTGGAAATCGCGGATGCCGACCTGGTACACGCCCGGCCCAGTCAACCTGCCGTCGTCGATGAGGTTGCGCACGAAGGTGCCATGGTTGTACCGGCAGCGCCAACGTGCGGGGTCGGTGGCGTCGTGGTGGGCGTCGATCTGCACGAGGCGCAGCTCGTCATGGTGTCGGGCCGCCGCGGTCACCGCCGGGTAGGTGAGGCTGTGATCGCCGCCGACCAGCAGCGGCGTCGCCCCGCCGGCCAGGCATGCCGCCACCGCCTGCCGCACTGGCTCGAAGCTGCTGGTGGCGTCGAACCGGTTGACCGCCACGTCGCCGAGATCGATGCAGCGAGCGCTCCAGTCGATGACAGCATTGGTGCTCACGCGGTGCCGACCGACCGCGTGCGACGCGCGGCGCAACGCGGCGGGTGCGTCGGCCGACCCGCGTCGCTCCGTGGACAGCGCATCGAAGGGCACGCCGATGAACGCCACCTTGCCCGGCAACGGCACCTCGACGGCGGGTGCATTGAAGAAGGTCGTGTCAGTCAGGGACAAAAGGCACACTTTCCAGAAAAGTTAGCTCACCGCACCAGCCAGTTGCGAATGGCGCGGCCGCCAGTTGAAGCGTTCGCGGAGGGGCGCGAGGTCGACCAGGGCGTCCAGCGATTCGACCGGCTTGCGCAAAGGCACGTTGGGGTAAAACTGCTCGCACAGCCGTGCCGCCGACCACCCCAGCCGGTTCTGCTCCGACGCGGGCAGCCATTGGTGATAGCCCGGCATCGGCAGTTCGACCACCGACTGAATGAACACCGCCGCGTCGGCCAGCGCCAGCACGCTGAAGCCCACGTCGAGCATCGACCCCGCCGCCGGCCCGTCCGCCGGCCGATGCGTGCGGTAAAACGCCATCCGCTTCTCGTCCGCCAGTTGCGGCCAGCGTACGCTCGCGCAGGTCATACCCGGATTGTGACCGGCGTGGTAACGCAGCAGCGCCTCGCCCGCTTCCTTGCTCGCCGCATACGCGTTGCCCGGACAAGGCGGCTCCTGCCCGTCCAACGGCAGATAGGGCAGGCAACTCGCCCGTTGCCCGCCCGGGGCGTATCGGTCGCCGGCGAAGATCTGCACGGAACTGGCGTAAATAAGGTGGCCGACCCCTGCGTCGCTGGCGGCCTGGAAGACGTGGGCGTTCATCGTCACGTTCTCGAGGTAGGTCTCCGGCCGTGACGGGGCGCCGGCTTCGCTGGTGTGGCTGGCCAGGTGAACCACGGCAGCACAGCCGGCCATGAGCGCGTCAATGACGCCTGCCTGGCGCAGGTCGATCCCACGTTCCGACATGTCGCCCCACCGGCTTGGCCGGCGATCAATCGCCACGACATCATGCCCCACGTCGAGCAGGTGCCGACACGTCACCGAGCCAAGGGTCCCCGCAGCCCCGGTTACCATGATCCGCATCCGGAATCCTTCCCCATGCCCGCCGGCGTGCGACGCCCGGCGGGGTTGAAACGTGATCCAAACAAGATGACGCTCCGCCCTTATAGCGAAATATTGACATGTGTCGATGAATCATGCAACTCCCCTCCCTGCGCTCAAGCCCAAAGGCGCGAAAGCCTGATCCGGATCACTCAAGAGACGCTTGACATTCGGCGGCACATAGCAGGGCATTCGATTTCGTGCAGACGGGCATGCTTGGGCTGGAAGTGAGGGGTTAGACGATGCTCGAGGCCGGGAGCGTCGGGTATCTGATCAAGGTCCTTCGGAGGTTTGCGTGGGTCGAACTGCCGCGCAGGCGTGTCTTTCCCCTATGAAACCAGTGTTTTTCGCCTCGGGGCTCGCGCCCACCCACCCGGGAGCCGTGAGGCGAAAAACACGGCCGACCTGCCTGTGAGGCCCACAACCCACCCACGGAGATTCCTGAAGAGCCCGAAAAGAATCTCATCGCCCGGCGAAAGGCCTTCCAACTCCCCGGGGTCGGCGAGTTGCAGGTCCATCACCATCGCCGGCATGAAGCCTTCGATGTCCTCGTGGTCCACGGTCATCACGCCGTCCTCCGGCGCGAGGCGTACGACACGGCCCGCCACATCACGATGAACTTCACCGTCGACATCCGTCGGCGCGACGGCGTCCCCGGGCGATGTATCGTCACCGACACGGCTGCCCATGTACCACCCCAGGGCCACTGCCCCAACCACGACAATGACACCGACCCACCATTGGCCCTGCAACGTGCGACGTGATTCGCTCATCAACCTACCACCCTTTCCTGTGTTCAAAACTCCTCGCGGTTGACCCACCAGGTCGTTGCGACGAACAGCACAACGACCCACAGCGCGAACACGCCCGTCGCCACCAGTCCGATGTGCCGGAAGACCCACTGGCCTGTCTCCAGTTCATCGGCATCGAACGGCACAGCCTCCAAGCCGACCATCGCCCCGATCCGAAACGCGCCGGCAGGGTTGACCAGCAGCAGCATGACAAAAAGCCACGGCACGCGCTCGATCCATACCGCATCGCTCAGCACCAACAGCCCCAATTCCCAGCCGGCGACGCTCACCGCCCACGTCAACAACACCGCCAGAAGTCCCGACACGGGCGCCGCTGCCAGGCCGATCGCCATGCCCGCGAGCATGCACACCAAAAGAAACCCGATCGCCAGGCCCGCCAACGGCAGCATCGTTTCCAGCATCCCTGCACGCACCGCCGCCGGCCCCATGAAAAGCGCGAGCAGCAGCACGCCCCAGCTTCCCGTCCCCAGCAGCTTCCCGCCGAGCAGCTCGCCCGCACCGATCGGCTGTGCAA
>SLDI01000541.1:0-4673 GCA_007125385.1 Phycisphaeraceae bacterium
AGCCCGGCGGCGGCGTGCGCACCGGGCCCGCCGCCAGCGGCGGCTCGGCCCCGGGGTTGTTCGGCCATCCCGCGGCCAGGCACGTGCTCGCCGCCGACGGCCCCGCGCCGGGCGCCACCGAGGCGCTGCTGGAGAACCTGCACCAGGTCACCTTCACCGGCGAGGGCGGCGACTTCGACCCCGCCGTCTCGCCCGACGGCGAGCAGATCGTCTTCGCCTCGACGCGCCATCGCGAGACCTCCAACCTCTACATCAAGCGCGTCACCGGCTCGACCCTCACCCAGTTGACCAACGACCCCTCCAACGACGTCACGCCCACGTTCAGCCCCGACGGCGGGCGCATCGCCTTCGCCTCGGACCGCGGCGGCACGTACGACATCTACGTCATGGACGTCGAGGGCGGCCAGCCCGTCCAGATCACGCGCACCGACACCCACGACCTGCACCCGAGCTTCTCGCCCGACGGGCAGAAGCTGGTGTACGCGGCCTTTGGCGGGCCCAGCGGGCAGTGGGAGCTGGTCGTCGTGGACGTCGCCAACCCCTCACGCAAGCAGTACATCGGCCCCGGGCTCTTCCCGAGCTGGTCGCCGGCCGACAACCGCATCCTATTCCAGCGCCCGCGGCAGCGCGGCAGCCGTCAGTTCAGCGTCTGGACGGTCGACTACCGCGACGGCGAGGCCGTCTCCCCCACGGAGATCGTCGCCAGCCACGACGCGGCGCTGATCACCCCCCGGTGGAGCCCCGACGGCGAGTTCGTGGTTTTTTGCACCATTCCCGAGGGCTCGTCCGATGAAGCGTCAAGGCCCACGCACGCCGACGTCTGGATCGTCGGGGCCAACGGCAACGGCCGGGTTCGGCTGACGGAAGGCCGCTTCGCCAACGTCCAGCCCACCTGGGCCAGCGACGGGACGATCTACTTCGTCTCCAACCGCGCCCGCGTCGGCGACGAGACGATCTGGGCCGTGCGCCCCGATCGGGCCCTGAGGCTCGCCCGACCCGAGCGGGACAGTGACCCGGCGGCGCGGGCCGATTGAGCGGCGTCATTCACCGGGTGCCACCCGGTGCGGGGGGGAGTTGGCGGGATCGTGGCCCAGCGGAGGCTGTGGCGTGAAACCCTGGCAGGATGCCATGACAAGTGAACAGTCCATGTGCAGCCGCGGCCCGGCCGCAGCGCTGGTCGCGCTGCTGGTGATGCTCGCGGCTGGGGGGTGCAACACCACCGGGGACGAGGCGCGGCTGAGCTCGCCTTACGACGAGCAGCAGGTCTGGGCCGTCGTGCCGCTACGCAACGAGTCGGGCTCCATTGAGCCGGACCCCATGCGCATCGCCGATCACCTAGCCCGGCAGCTCGAGACGGCCGAGGGCCTGACCGTGCTGGCGGTCAACCGCGTGCTCTCGGCGATGGACGCGGCCGGGCTGGCGTCGCTGGAGGACCCGGCCCAGGCCCAGGAGCTGCGCCGCCTGCTCAACGCCGACGCGATCGTCGTCGGAACGCTGACCGCCTACGACAGCTACGACCCGCCGGCGATCGGCCTGGCGCTGGAGCTGTTCGCCGGCGAGCGCTGGGTCGAGGAGCCCGGCCACGGGCTGAACGTGCGCGAGCTGGTGCGCGCCGGCACCGACACGCTGGCCCGGCCCGAGCACCTGGAGGCCGGCGCGGCCGAGCTGATGCCCGCGTCCCTGGTCACCGGGTTGTGGTACGCCGCCGACCCGGGCGTGCGGCGGGACATGCAGCGCTACGCCCATCGACGCGGCATCGACCGCGACGACCCGGCGGGGTGGCAACTGTATCGAATCAGCATGGACCTGTTCACGGAGTTTGTGGCCTTTTCGGCGGCCGAGCGGCTGCTGGAGGCCGAGGCCCGCAGGCTGCGATCGCCGCGAGGCGACGACGCGGGCCCGCCGGACAACCCCTCGTAGCGGTCGCCTCCGCGGCCGACGGGGGCCGCGGAGCGAGCGACCGATGAACCAGATCGATCACGAACCCGGCGAGGCGCCGCACGAGCTGGTGCTGCTCAAGGCCGATCGGCGCTTCGTCTTTCGCTGCGCACCGGGGCAGGAGCGCGAGCTGCTGGCTCACCTGCGCGAGCTGGCGGCCGATCCGGAGGTGGAGCTGGATGCATTCGACGCGGCGGTGCTCAGCCAGCAGATCGTCCGGCGCCTCGGGGCGCGCCTGGCCGGTCATTTGGCCGGGCGTGCGGCCGGGCCGTCGTAAGCGGCGTTGGGCATCGGTTTCCCCCTAAACGGATCCAGGAAGCAAGTGACATGGCGATCCAGAGTCGGCTGATCGAGCGGTTCGTGGACTATCTGCGCTTCGAGCGCCACTTCAGCCCCTACACCGCACGGTGCTACGGGGCGGACCTGCGCCAGTTCGCCGAGCACCTGGCCTCGACGCTGCCGGAGAACGCCGAGGCCCAGGCCATGCTCGACGAGCGCATCGCCGAGGCCGACGCCATGGTCGTCCGCGGGTTCCTCGCCTCGTTGCAGAGCCATGGCTACTCGCCCGCGACCACGGCGCGCAAGATCGCGACGCTGCGCTCCTTCTACAAGTGGGCCCACGGCCGCGACATCGTCGCCGCCAACCCGATGATGCTCATCCGCACGCCCAAGCAGGCCAAGCGGCTGCCCAAGGCCATCGGCGTCGAGGACGTGGAGCGCCTGCTCGCCGCCCCGGCACAAAACGAGACGCTGGGCGCCCGCGACCGCGCGATCCTCGAAACGCTCTACTCCACCGGCATCCGCGTCAGCGAGCTCGCCCAGCTCAACCGCGCCGACCTGGACCTGGCCGGGCAGACCCTGCACGTCCGCGGCAAGGGCCGAAAGCAGCGCATCGTCCCGCTGGGCTCCCACGCGCTGGGCGCGATCAAGCATTATCTGACGCTGCTCGAGCCCGATGATCGCTTCCGCGCCCTGCGCCAGCGGGCGACGGTCGACCCCAACGTCCCGCTGTTCGTCAACAAGAACGGCGGGCGGCTCTCGGCACGCTCGGTCCGCCGCAAGCTCGACAAGTACCTCAAGGAAGCCGGCCTGGACCCGGCGATCAGCCCGCACACGCTGCGCCACAGCTTCGCCACGCACCTGCTGGACAACGGCGCCGACCTGCGCAGCGTCCAGGAGCTGCTCGGGCACCAGTCGCTGTCGACGACGCAGATCTACACGCACCTGTCGACGATGCGCCTGCGCGAGGCCTACGACCAGGCCCATCCGCGCGCGGTGTGAGGGGCTCCGATCTCACCGCGAAGCGGCGAAGGCGGCGAAGGGCGCGAAGGAAGAGCCGGGGGTGCCACTCAACGCCGTGAACTATTCGGCGGCGGCGCTAATGCAGGGTGGGTAGAGCGAAGCGAAACCCACCACGATGCTCGTAGATCCAAGGCAAGACTGGTGGGTTTCGCTTCGCTCTACCCACCCTACATCAATAGTTCACGGCGTTGGGTGCCACTGGCGGCTTGTCCGCCAGTGCCTCGGCGGTGCGTCATGCGGTCGGCGTTCGCGGACCTCGCTCGCGGACGCGCTCGGACCACGGCACCCGGTGACGATGAATTGGGCGATCAGAACGGCGGCGGGGGCGCGCCGTCGTCCTCGGGCATGGGCATGTGCTGCGGGCCCATCGCGTCCATCGCCTCAAAGTACTCGACCACCGCGCGGATGGCCTCGCTGGGCACGTGGAGGCGCTGGGTGACCACGCCCTCCTCGACCGCCGCGCCATACGTCGCAGGCTGCACGTCCGGGTCCACCTCGATCGCCGGCATGCCCAACATCATCACGAACCCGTTGGCCAGTTCCGCGATGGCGGGCAGGCTCAGGTAGCCCTCGGCGAAAGCGTTGGGGGGCAGGCCGGCCTCGCGGGCGGCCTCCAGCGCCGGGGCCGTGCCCAGGCCGTCGGCCGTGTCGATCAGTGCCAGCGCTTCGCGCAGGAGCTCGCGGTCCAGCGTCATCGTCGTCACGATGCGCTCGCCCTTGGCCGCGATGTACATCGCCGAGCTCTGGGCCGCCATCATCGGGTCAAGGTCCTCGGGAAGCTCGTGGTCGATCGTCATCTCCGCCACCGCGATGCCGTCGATCTGAAACACGTCCGGCTCATACGTCGCGACCATGCGGGCATGGCGTGGCTCGTCCGCCATCTGCCAGGGATCGGAAATGGGCACCTCGACCCCGTCCATCGCCTCGGTCAGCTCGCGCTGGAGCTGAAGGAAGGCTTCGACGTCGTCGACGCGGGTGATCTGCACGCCGCGCATGAACTCGCCGCCGCCCATCATCATCATCTCCGGCACCTGGAGGACCATCGCGCCGCTGCGCGTGAGGCGCATCGCCTGCATCGAGGGCTCGACGAGCGGGGCGATCCAGCGGACGGCCTCGGGCAGCTCGTCCGCGTCGGGCATCAGCTCCAGGACCACCTCGGCGATGCGGTCCAGGTCCAGCACCGTCAGGTCGATGGTGCTGGCGACGAGCCAGGGGATGTCGGGCAGGCGGTCGAGCTCGGGCTTGGCCTGGGCCTCGCCGCCGGGGAAGAAGCCGGCCAGTTGCGAGTCGGCCACCAGGCCCACGTGCTGATCGAAGGACAGGCCCGCCTCGCCGACATGCAGGCTCAGCAGCGCCGAGCGCAGCCCGTCCAGGGCCATCTCGGCCAGGTCCCGGCCGACGGCGTCGATGATGTCAAAGACGACGGCCGACTG
>SLDI01000020.1:0-4666 GCA_007125385.1 Phycisphaeraceae bacterium
GCTCATCCGGTCAGGCCCTCCTCCGCCACGGCGTCCTGTCGCGACGGAATCGGTGCCGCGACGGGGTCGGCCGCCAGCGCGGTGAGCTGGTGGAAAATCTGCTCATCGGTGGAGCCGGCCAGTTCCATGGCGCCCGGCCGACAGGCGGCGACACACGCGCCGCAGCCCTCGCAGATGGCGGGGTTGACCGCGGCGGTGATGCGCGTGAGCCGGCCTTGGCGATCGCGATGTTCCTGCCGCTCGACCGCCTGGTAGGGGCAGACACGGGCGCAGTCGAAGCAGGCCACGCAACGCCCCTCGTGCACGCGGGCGGTCATCGGCTCGCGCTCGAGCTCGGCCTGGCTGAACATCCCAAGGACCTTCGCCGCCGCCGCCGAGGCCTGGTTGACGGTGTCGGGGATATCTTTGGGCGATTGGGCCGCGCCGGCGGGGAAGATGCCGGCGGTCAGCGTCTCGGCCGGACGCAGCTTGGGATGCGCTTCCTGGGCGAAGCCGTGGGCGTCGACCGGCACACGCAGCTCGCCGAAGCGGCCCGGCGCGTCGCTGCTGGCGGCAGGGCTCATGGCCATCGCCAGCACGACCATGTCCGCGTCCACGATCACCCGCTCGCCGCTAAGGCTGTCGACGGCGAAGACTCTCAGCTTGTCGTGGTCGCGCGCCACGCGGCCGACGCGCCCGCGCACGTAGAGCACGTGCTCCTCGGCCATGACGCGGTGGATGAATTCCTCGTAGCCTTTGCCCGCGGCGCGGATGTCGATGTAGAAGACGGTCACCCGGCTGCCGGGCACCTTGTGCCGGTAGAGCAGCGCCTGCTTGGCGCTGTACATGCAGCAGACGCGCGAGCAGTAGGGCACGCCGCGGTGCGGGTCGCGAGAGCCGACGCACTGGATAAAGACCACATGCTCAGGCACCTTGCCGTCCGAGGGGCGGCGGGGCTTGCCGGCGGTGGGCCCGGTGGCGGCGAGCAGGCGCTCGAACTCCAGACCGTCAACCACGTCCGGATCCTCGCCGTAGCCGAACTCCGCGGCCTCGGTGTTCTCGGGCAGCTCATAGCCGGTGGCGTAGACGACCGCTCCGACCGGGCGCTCGACGATCTCGTCGGCGGCGTCGTAGTCGATGGCGTCCGGCTCGCACGCCCGCCGGCAGCGCTCGCAGGCCAGGATACGGTAGTCGCGGCCAACACCCTCGCCTTGGGTTTCGCCGACGCGGTCGCCGCGCGGGCTCTCGAAGGTGCTGTTGAGGCACGCGCCCATATCGATGGTGTAGGTCGAGGGCACGGCCTGCGGGAAGGGGATGTAGATCGCCTTGCGCCACGACGTGCCGCGGTCGAAGCTGTTGGGTACCGAGACGGGGCATGCCGTGACGCAGTCGTCGCAGGCGGTGCAGCGAGCGGGGTCGACGAAGCGGGCCTTGCGGCGGATGCGGGCGGTGAAGTTGCCCACGAAACCGCGCACGTCCTCGACCTCGCTGTAGGTCAGCAGCTCGATCCTCGGATGCAGCGACGCCTCGACCATCAGCGGGGTGAGGATGCACTGCGAGCAGTCGAGGCTGGGGAAGGTTTCCGAGAGCCTGGCCATGTTGCCGCCGAGCGAAGGCTCTCGCTCGACCAGTGTCACCTCGTGGCCAGCGTTGGCGATGTCCAGGGCGGCACGCACGCCAGCGACGCCGCCGCCGATGACCAGCGCTCGCTTGGTCACCGCCACGCGTGTGGCCTGAAGCGGCCGGCCGTGGCGGGCCCGCTCGACCGCCGAGGCCACCAAGCGGCAGGCCTTGGGTGTGGCCGGCGCGACCTCGCCCTGCCGGGGATGGACCCAGGAGCACTGCTCGCGGATGTTGGCCATCTCGCACTGGAAGGGGTTGACGCCGGCGCCGGCACAGGCCCGGCGGAAGGTGGCCCCGTGCAATTGCGGCGAGCAGGCCGAGACGACCACGCGGTCGAGCCGGTGGGTCTGGATCGCCTCCTGGATGATGCGCTGGCCCGGGGCGGAGCACAGAAACGGGTAATCAGCGGTGAAGGCCACGCCCTGGAGTTTGGCCGCCGAACGGGCAACCGCCTTGACGTCGACGCTGCGGGCGATGTTCTCCCCGCAATGACACACAAAAACGCCGATGCGGCCCACGACAGCACTCTCCCTCAGGTTTGCGACGGGCGACCGTCTGCACCGCGGTCCGACGCCGAGGACGAACCGTCGTCCGCGCTGGCGGCGCCGTTGCCGGCCTCGCCCACGCGGCGCTCCGGCCGGCCCACCAATCGCTCGATGGCGGCGAGGATCTGCCCTGGCTGGTGCACATCACCACCGGCATGCGGCACGAGCTGAACCGCGCATCGCCCGGCAACGCAACGTTCCACCTCACGGGCAATCTGCCCCATGTTGATCTCGGGCACCACGATTCCCGTGACGCGGTTGGCCAGCTCGGCAATGAGCTGCTCTGGGAACGGCCAGATCGTCTTGAGGCGAAGCAGCCCGACCTTAAGGCCACGAGCCCGGGCCTGCTGAAGTGCCGCCAGCGCCACGCGGGCGGAGATCCCGTAGCTGAGCACGACGACCTCGGCGTCGTCCATGTGGCGATGCTCGTAGTCGATGATCTCGTCGCGAGCGAGCCCGATCTTGTCGATGAGACGGTGAACCAGGCGCTGGTGCGCCTCGGCAGTCATTACCGGGTAGCCGCGCTCATCGTGCGTCAGTGACTCGACAACCGTGCGATAGCCCTGGCCGGCGACCGGCATCGGCGGGATCAGATCCTCGTCAGGCTCGAAGGCCTTGAACCCCTCGTGCGGCGCCTCGCTCGGACGCTTGGGCCCGAGGCGCTCAACCGTGTGCCAGTCCGGAATCTCCACCTTCTCCGTCAGGTGCCCCACCTCAGCGTCGGCCAGCAGAACCACCGGCACGCGGAAACGGTCCGCCAGGTTGAACGCCCGCACCGTCATGTCGAAGCATTCCTGGGCGCTCCAGGGGGTCAGGGCGATGACCGGATAGTCGCCGTGCGAGCCGTAGCGCGCCTGCATCATGTCGCCTTGGCCGACCATGGTCGGGAGCCCGGTGGAGGGCCCGGCCCGCTGGACGTTGACGATGACGATCGGCGTCTCGGTGATGCACGCCAGGCCCAGGTTCTCGGTCATCAGCGAAAACCCGGGCCCGGAGGTGGCGGTCATGGTGCGATGGCCGGTCCACGCGGCGCCGATGATCGCGGCGATGGAGGCGAGCTCATCCTCCATCTGGATGTAGGTGCCGGCGAGATCGCCCAGCCGCCGGGCCATGTGCTCGGCCACCTCCGTGGAGGGGGTGATGGGATAGCCGGCGAAGAACCGGCAGCCGGCGGCCAGGGCGCCTTCCGCAATCGCCTCATCGCCGTGGATGAAATGCGTGCCCGTGCGATGAAGCGCTGTCGCGGTGCTCATCGGGCCGCCACCTCCTGCCGGCTGGTGCCGGCCTGGCGGGCCACCGGCCAGATGGCGTATTCCGGGCAGATCGAAAGACAGAGCTTGCAGTCCACGCACGTGTCGGCCACGGCCACCGGGTAGTGGTAACCCTTGGCGTTGTACTGCTCCGAACGAGCCAGAACCTGCGCGGGACAGAAGGCGATACAGAACTCGCAGCCCTTGCACTGCTCGACCAAAATGCACACATCCGCCCGAATCGGCGGCGGCGGGGCGAAAATTGGAACCTTTCGAGGCATCTTCGCCCCCTGTGGGCCGCGGCGGACCGGGACAGGAGCAGGATCAAACCAGAGAAAGATATATAAGACTAAACGGCCTTATAGCCCAGTATATGCTTTTCCCATCGGCCACGCAAGGTGGTGCGGTTGAGAAAGGTTGAGAAATGCCCACGGAGTCTCCCGGCGTCGCCAGCCGGGAGACCACGGTCGCCGGCCGATCGCGCCCGCGGCACGTCCCGCGCAAGCCGGCCCGTGAGGCATCTGGACACGCACGATCCAACCGCTCAGTGGTGCGCCTCGTGAAGCTCGCGCCTGCCCTCGCCGGAAGGCGGCACGGGCCGCGTCGTGGTCGGTGAAGCCGCAGACGACAACCCACCATTATCGGACTGAAAACGGTTTTGAGCCATGCTGGAGTTCCCGGACGCCAGATACATCGACTGTGACCCAGTGGCACTTGATCGCGGGATTAGTCAAATCTTGTCCGCCTGACCGATGGCGCAGCGAGCACCAAATAAACGCTTCATTCGCGTGGTGCGGGTGGCTGATTCTCGCACCCCGGCACCGCGATCGGTGCGGAGAAGCACGGAAAGACGCCGCCGAGGCGATGGGTCTGCCGCAGCAGCTTTTGGCAATAGACGATCCGCAGGTCCAGCACGCACGGCCGCTGGACGACGCGCTCCAGGTCCACCAAGAGCTCGACGTTGCGCTCCAGGGGCCGCTCCAAGAGCAACCCCATACCCAGCATGGAAAGGTCTGTGGCCCAGCCCTGGTGCAGCGTGACGAAGCGTTCTTGCCCGGGCGCGTACAGGCCCAGCCGGATAGGCCCATGCACCGCTTGCCGTGGCGCTGCCCGCCGATCAGCCGCCTGGCGCAGCGTGTCAGGCAGCTCATCCAACCACTTCTGGAGCTGGTGCAGCGTGTGTTGCTGCGCCGCAGTGTCATCGGCCACCGGGGCGATCGGACCGATGCCGGCGGTGGGGGTGGTGGGGGTGGTGGTAAGCATCAGACC
>SLDI01000367.1:0-15920 GCA_007125385.1 Phycisphaeraceae bacterium
AGGGCGTGGTGCAGCCGCCAGTACCCGGTCGTGTCGAGGACGACGACGCGCTCGGCCGCGTGGGCCTGCGCGGCCAGGCTGAGGATGGCGATGAGCGAGCAGGCCGGCACGAGCGTGCGCCACGTTTTCATGAGCTGCTCCTGCCCGGGTGTGCGACCGCCAGGGCCGATCCACGCGGCCGCGGCCGCCCTGCAAGGCCCGGCCGGCGGCCGGTGGCACGATGATACAATGTCCAGCCAGGTAAGGAGGCCACCTTAGCTCAATTGGCAGAGCAGCGGTCTTGTAAACCGCAGGTTGCCGGTTCGAGTCCGGCAGGTGGCTGTTGGAACCGCAGCGCCCCCGCGCGGCCGGCCGGTGGGCGGGATGCGGCAAGTCGCGGCGGATTCCCGCTTCAGACGCGACCGGCCAAGGAGAACCGATAATGAAACGCAGGCGACTGAATACGTGGTTGACGTGTCTCGCGGCGCTGGCGGCCGGGCCGTCCGTGGCGGGTGCGCAGGAGCAGGGGCAGCAGCAGATGGCCAGGCAGATCTCCCAGCACGGCATCACGTGGACGTTCGATCGCGAGTACGAGGTGGGCCAGTTCGTCACCGGCGACTGGTGGGCCGTCGGGCCGGTGACGGTGGTGGAGGTGGACCCGGCCCCGGGCCCGGCGCCGGAGGACGCGCACATCGACACGCCGGAGAACGTCTGGGGCGACACGAGCCTGCGCAACGACAACCGCATGCGCCACGGCTCGATGATCGTGCTCGAGGCCGGCGGCCGACAGGGCTACGACTCGCGCAGCCAGACGTACGACGAGAGCCGGACGGTGCGCTTCCCGATCGAGATCGATTCGAACCGTTCGCTGGTCTCGACGATCAGCAACGCGTCGCTGCCGGTGGCCAACTTCCCGCACAAGATCATGTGGGACTCGGAGAAGCAGAGCCAGAACGTGCTCAAGGCCGCGGCCGTGCTGACGGTGTTGGACGAGGCCCCGCCGGCCGACGCGTTCCGCCCGCCGTACGCCGGCTTCGACAAGCCCATCTACCGGGCGTCGGACCTGCAATGGGACCTGCTCCTGAACCTTGAAGCCCCGTCCGTGGACGAGGACGCGTACACCCCGGCCTACGAGCTGCGCGTGCCCGAGGACTGGGAGCAGATGGAGCGCTACTTTGAGCGGCCCTGGCTCGAGCACGTCTCGAACTGGCAGCAGCAGCAGCTCAACCCCAACGAGAACCAGCCCAACTACGGCCGCGAGCACAGCCGGCTGGTGTCGATCGCCAGCTTGATGCTGCTGCTGGATGAGCCACGCGAGCGCAAGGAGAAGCTGCTGATCGGGCTGGTGCAGTACGGCATCGACAACTGGGGCGTGGCGCAGGTCGGGGCGAGCTGGAACTGGGGCGGCGGGCACACGAGCGGGCGCAAGTGGCCGGTGCTGCTGGCCAGCCTGATGCTCGACGCGCCGGAGTTGCGCGACCTGCCGGGTAACGTCGTATTCCACGAGGACGCCCAGACCTACTACGGCACCGGCTGGGCGGGGCAGACCGCGCTGTACTGGATGGTGCAGCACCACGGGCGGCGCGACCGGTACGAGCACAAGCACCCCAGCGAGTGGGAGCGCTGGGATCGCTCCAGCGAGAGTTACCGCATCTGCTGCAACGCGCGGGCGTGGGTGGGCACGGCCCTGGCGGTGCGGCTGATGGGGCAGATCGAGCTGTGGAACCACGACGCGTACTTCGACTACGTCGACCGCTGGATGGCGCAGGAGGACCCTTACGCCGAGCATCGCGGCGAGCAGGCCCGGCCGTCGGCCGAGGGCAGCACGTTCGACCCGTTCGTGGACGCGATGTGGCACAAGTATCGCGACAGCGCGCCGGAGCAGCCGATGGCGGGCGATCCGCGGATGTTCGTCTGGCACAACGGGCGTGGCCGGTGGGTGCCCAACCCCAAGCCCAGCGAGGCTGAGGTCGCCGAGCACGTGCGCCGCGTGCATGGGCGGTGATCGCGTGCGTCGCCGGGCCGGTGACGCGTCAGCGGGTCGCCGGGGCCGAGGTTTGCCAATAACGCTTGACCCGGCTGCGGCGGGCTTGTCATACTGCTGCGGGTCGACATGCACGGGAATCGATCCGGTCGGGCAAGCCGACGGCCCCTGCCCCCTCGCCCACCTCCCACAGGAGCGCCGACATGGGATTCATCCTCGGAACACTCGGCCCGGGCGACCAGGCGACCGTCCGCAACCTCCAGGGGCCGATCATCACGACGCTGCGCAGCGCCGCCGCGTCCGTGCGCAGCGGCGCGGCGGACAACCAGTGCCAGCTCTGGTTCGGTGACTCGTCGCAGGGATTCAAGGCGCAGCTTGCCGGGCAGCTCAGCCGCTTCGCGAGCGTGATCAACACGACGCCGATCACGATCAACTGCGAGCACTGGAAGCGGCGCGACGCCGACACCTTCGCCGCCGCCCATCAGCCGACCGGGGGGTGGAACGCCTACACGAACCTGACCACGGCTCAGGGCCAGGGCTTCACGATCACGCTCGACCTGAGCTTCTCGACCGCGCCGACCTACCGGCCAAACCCCCTTGTCGCCGGCGACACCAAGTTCCAGACCCTCGTCCACGAGCTCTCACACCTGGTCATCGGCACCGACGACCACGCCTACGGCCCGGTGCCGTGCCGGGGCCTGGCCATCTCCAACAGCAACCAGGGCAAGAACAACGCCGACTCCTGGGGCTACTTCGTCGAAGACCTGCGCTGAGCCGGGCGGGGCGCACCGGCACGGCCGCGCTGGCCGTCAGGACAGGCGCGATCGCTGCGACGGACACACCCGCTGCGGATGGCCCGATAAGACGAACGAATGGGCCAATGCGTCCGGCGCCACTGTTGTCGCTCCGCTGGTGCGCCGATGGTGAGTGCATGGCGGAAGCTCCGATAACCGGTCTCCGGCGTGACTGCCGGGTGCTGCTGGCGGCGTTCACCGGGCGCGCGGCGGGCGTGACGATCCGGGCGCTGCTGTGGTCGGGCGGGCGACTGCTGCTGTGGGCAGACGCGCTGGCCGTCGGGTCGGCCCGGCTTCAGGACGTGCTGTTGCCGCCGTCCGCGGCCGGGTCGCCAGGCGATGGGCGGAACCCGGAGCCCGGCCTGGCGGACCTGGCGGCGCCGCCGGTGCGCAGCGAGGAGCCCTGAGCACGCCGCGGCCGCGTCGGCAGGCTTGCCCCGGGCCTGGCACGCGGTAAAGTGCGCGCCCTCGGCCGGCGGGATGGTTCGGCCCTACAGGCGAGCCGGCTCATGAAGCACCTGATCGTCTGCTGTGACGGCACCTGGCAGAGTGAGGACACCGGCGAGCCGTCGAACGTCTGGAAACTGTGCAACCTGCTGGCCGATCGCGACGCCCACGGCGCCGCGCAGCGCATCTACTACCAGCCGGGCGTCGGCACCGACGTCAGCCGAAGCCGACTGGCGCGGCGGCTGAGCCGGCTGCTCGGTGGGGGCCTGGGCTGGGGGCTGGACGACAACATCAAGCAGGCCTACCGCTGGCTCATCCGCGAGTACGAGCCGGGCGACAGCTACTGGCTGTTCGGCTTCAGCCGCGGGGCCTACACGGCCCGCAGCCTCGCCGGGCTGCTGCGCAACTGCGGCCTGCTCGAGCCGCGGCACGAGGATCAGATCGACCAGGCGATGCGGCTGTACCGCGCCCGCGACCCGGCGTCGCACCCGCGGGCGCCGCAGTCGCGGTCGTTTCGGCGAAACTACAGCCGCGAGCTCGAGGCGATCGCGTTCCTGGGCGTCTGGGACACGGTCGGTGCGCTGGGCATCCCCAGTTCGCTGGGGCCGGTGGCACGGCTGGTCAACCGCCGGCATCAGTTCCACGACGTGGCGCTGTCCAGCCGCGTCCGCCGTGCCTGCCACGCGCTGGCGATCGACGAGCAGCGCCGGGCGTTTCAGCCGTCGTTGTGGGGCGAGGCGGCCCAGCGGCGGGGCGTGGAGCAGGTGTGGTTCGCCGGCGTGCACAGCGACGTCGGCGGCGGATATGCCGAGGCCGGGCTGTCCGACATCACGCTGGCGTGGATGATCGACCGCGCCGGCGCCGCGGGGCTGGCGTTTGACGCGGATCGCGTGGCCGGCGAGCTGCGCCCGGACGCCCTGGCGAGGCTGCACGACTCGCGCTGGCTGATTCACCGCGTGCCGGGGCTGAGTCGGCCGCGGCGGATCAAGCCGGGGCATCGGCAGTTCGTGCATCCGTCGGCCGTGCAGCGTCTGGAGCAGGCCGACAGCTACGAGGCGGCCAACCTCGCCGCGGCGCTCGAGGCGGGCGTGCCGGTGCTGGCGACGGGGGTCGGTTCCGCGAGCCCGGCCAGTTGAATCGCAGGCGTCACGACCACGCTGCGCGGCATTGATGTAGGGTGGGTAGAGCGAAGCGAAACCCACCAACGAACGTCGTAGATCGTCGGCAAACCTGGTGGGTTTCGCTTCGCTCTACCCACCCTACATCAACGCCCGCGATTCCAGGACAATCCCTATGCGGCGTCGGGGTTGGCCGCGGCGCGGGCGCTGGCGGTGATGGCCGCGGCGCCGAGGCCGACGGCCAGGCCCATCCACACGGTGTGGGTGGCGTTGAGCGTGGTGCCGCTGAGGGCGAAGACGACCAGCGAGGCGAGGGTTGCCCGCAGCACCCAGTCCCAGGCGGGGGCCCGGCCGATCGCGCGGATCGTGCGCGTGGCGAAGACGAACCAGAGCTGCACCGCCAGCACGGTCGCCGGCAGGCCGAACTGGAGCAGGCAGGTCAGGTAGATGTTGTGGATGTAATGCACGTCGACGCGCTGCTCGCTGCCGGGGGCGAAGGTGTGAAACTCGGCGCCCATGCCGTGGCCCAGCGGCTGGGCGGGCACGTAGCGCCAGACGTCGGCGAGCTGGCGCGAGCGATCGGCCATGGTGTCCGTGACGCGGTACTCGGGGTTGTAGGTCAGGAAATCCAGGAGGGAAAAAACCCGGCTTGCGTCCATGACGGCGTAGGTGATGCCCGCGGCCGCGATCAGGCTCAGCACGACCGTCAGCCAGAGCAGGCGCGCGTGGGGCAGCCAGAGCACCGCCACGGCGATGAGCGTGGTCAGCCACATGGTGCGTTTGAAGGTCATCACCAGGACGATGGTGAGGATGATGGCCGCGACGATCAGCGCCCGGCGCGTGATGGCGGGGGTGTCGCGGCTGAACCAGAGCGCCGCCAGGACGTAGATCAGCAGGATCTGGGGGAACATCAGGCCCGCGTTGAACAGCCAGATCCCCTCGCTGCCGCCGCCGACGAAGTGCCCGCCGTGCTGCACCACGCCCGCGTAGCCGCCGGCGATGGCGATGACGGACACGGTTCCGAGCACCAGGCCCATCACCGCGCAAAGGCGGACCATCTCCCCGGCGGGCAGGCGGTGCGTCAGGGCGCTGGTCAGCAGCGCGATCGCGAGCAGCTCCACGGCCCAGTGGTAGGCGCCCGCGGCCAGGTAGTAGGCGTCGTTACCCCGCCACAGGCCCAGAGCGAGCCCGTAGGCGCCGATCAACATCGCGAGCAGGAACAGCCCGAGGTGGGGGGCGCTGCACGCGAGGCGCGGGGGCACCAGCCCGTGCCGCGCGACGTGCTGCGCCGCCAGGCCCGCCGTCGCGACCGCGCAGGCCGCGACCACCAGCGTTGCGCGCAGCGGGTCGCTGTCGGCGACGAGCCGGGCCACCAGCGCCGCCAGGGGAACGAGCGTCAGCAGCGCCGCGCTGGGGTAGGCGCTCCGCGCCAGCACGGGTGAGGCGGTCCGATCCGCGTCGTGCGACAGGGCCTGGCTCATGCTCGCTCACTCGCCGGGTGCGATGGTGCCTGCCCGGTGGCCGGCTCGAGGGCCTGGACCCGGGCCTTGAGCCGGTCGTAACCGCGTCCGCCGCGGACCACCAGCCGGGCGATCCAGGGCAGGTCATCGAGCGTGCGCTCGAGCGTCGCGCGGTCGATGCCCGGGTGAAGGTTATTCGCCTTCCAGGTCTCGGAGGCGGTGATGAGGCTGCGGCTGCGCTGGTGATGCTCGTGCACGACCGCCTCGTCCCAGGGCAGGCTCAGCCAATTCACCAGCCGCCGGGCCTCGAGCTCGGGGTTCGCCACCACGTCCTCGTAGAAGATCACCCGATGCCGCTGGTCGCCGACGTGGCGCCACGTCACGCGCAGCGCCAGGCGCCACTGCACGGCGCACTCGAGCCAGGTCTTGGCCCGGCCCCAGGCCCGGCTGGCCTTGTGCAGCGACGGCACGACGCCCTGGGCCCGTCGCACGACGTGCACGAATCGCGCGTCGGGCGCGGCGCGGATCATCCAGGGCAGGTACATGATCTGCGCCGGCGTCTTCTCGACCCACAGCCGCTTGCCCGCGCGTCGGGTGCACTCGTCCAGCAGCGCCACGAGGCGGCGCTGGGCGACGGGCTGCGGCGCGGCCGAGAGCTCGGCGCACCACGCGTCGAGCTCGGGTTCGTCGAAGGGCAGGGCGTTCTCGGCGGCGAAGCGGCGGACCAGGGCGCCCAGCCGCGCCCGCGACACCGGCCAGAGCCGGTAGCGGCGAAAGCCCTTGTCGAAAAAGTGGCTCTCCGTGAAGGTCAGCACCTGCCGATGCGCCGCGAGCATGGACTGGATCAGCGTGGTGCCGCTGCGGCCACAGCCGACGACGAACACCTGCGCTGGGCTGGCCGCGGCCTGTTGCTGACTCATCACCGGTTCCGCGCGTCAAGCCGCGGCCCTAGATCGCCGCGGCCGAGCAGTTCAGGTTCCGCCGACACGCGCGATGGGACAGGTAGCCGATCAGCAGGCGCGTCACCGCCGCCACCACCGCCGCACCCATCGCGCCATGAATCGGCAGCAGCACAATGTAGCCGATCGTCGACGCCACCAGCAAGCCGGCGAGAATCGCCGCGGCCTGGCGCTCGCGGTCGGCCATTTGAAGCAGATTCATGCCCGGGGCGAAGCAGGCCTCGGCCACGACGCCGAGCAGCAGCACCACGAGCAGGGGATAGCCTGCCACGAACGCTTCGCCAAAGAAGGCGAGGATCGGCTGGCCGGCGATCACCAGCAGCAGCGCCAGCGTCCCGGCCATCACCAGCGCCAGCCGGGCCGTCGCGCGTGCCTCGCGACGCAGGCGGTCGCGATCGCCCAGGGCGTGGGCGCTGGCCAGGGAGCTGGAGATGTAGGCGTTGGCGGCGTGGGTGGCGAGCATCACCACCTGCATGAGGTTGAACGCCAGGGCATAGACGCCCAGCTCCTCGTCGCTGGCGAGCAGGCCCACCAGCAGCAGGTCCATCCGCCGCACGAGCTGGTTGCACCCGGTGAACAGCAGGTTGGGCAGGGCCAGGCGCATCCACGGCCGCGGCTCGTGCACCGGCCGGCCCTGGCGCGCCCGCGCCAGCGGGGGCAGGCGCAGGAGGCGTCGGCCGACGTCCAGGATCAGCGGCATCGCCAGCAGCCCATAGGCCGCGATCACCCGCGCCGGGGTGAGGCGATCGGTCACCGCCAGGGCCACGACCACCGTCAGCACGAGCGTCGGCAGGATCACGTTGTAGGGCAGGCGGGCCAGCCACATGCGCTGAAAGCTGCGGGCCACGTGGATCATCAGGTGCAGCATCGCCAGCAGCGGCACGACGGCGAACGCCAGGAGCAACGTCGTGACGCGCTCCGGCCGGTCGTGCCCCAGGCCCCAGGCCAGCGACGCGCCGAGGACCGCCAGCGCCGCCGAGGCGCCGCAGGTGAGCATCACCGCGAAGCGCACGGCGCCGTACAGCCGGCCGTCGTCGCCGCGGGCCTGGTATTCGCCGACGAGGCGTGGCAGGGCGTGGTTGAAGCCGACCATCGCCAAATGGGCCACGACGTTGATGATCGCCAGCGCCAGCGCCACGTCGCCGTAGTGGACCGTGCCCAGGGGCCGGGCCAGGTACAGCCGCAACGCGAACTGCACGCCGACGCCGAGGTAGACCCCGACCAGGCTCGCGAACGCGGCGCTGCGCAGCATGGGACCGATCTGTCGCACGCTCAGCCGCATGGCCCACCCTCAGGTCCGCGCCGTGTCCCAGCGCACGTACTTGCGGCCGAGGAGGCAGTTGAACACCGACACGAGCGACGCGGCGTTGGCGGCGCAGAAGAAGTAGGGCGCCCGCAGCAGCGCGTGGCCGATGCCGAAGCGCTCGAGCAGCGCCCCGAGCAGCGCCGAGCCATAGAAAAGAAGCTGAAGCCCCATCAGCGCGCCATACACCGGCTGCTGCACCAGCAGCGCATTGGACAGCAGCGCCAGCGCCAGGAACAGCGGCAGAATCCAGCGCAGGAAGCGATGGCTGACGACCTGCCAGGCGTAGACGCCGGTGCGAAACGGGTTCATCACGGCGCGATACCGCCACAGGCTCGCCAGCGAATCGGTGATGACGCGGATCTTGCGCCGGAACTCGCTGGAGACGCGGCCCAGCACCAGCTCGCGCGAGCGGGCGCGGGGCTCGAAGACCTGCCTGCGGCCGTGGGCGAGCATGATCGCCATCGGCTCGATCAGGTCCGAGCAATCATCCGGATGCAGCGGCACGTACAGCTCGCGGCGTATGGCCATGATGGGCCCGACGGCGCCCACGCACGAGTAGACCCGCGACTCGAGCCGCTTCACCAGCGACTCGTAGTCGCGAAAGAGCAGCTCGTTGGGCGCCGCGGTCGTCGCGTCGGCGGCGCGATCGCACCGCCTGCCCTCGACGCAGCCGACGGCCGGTCGCTGAAAGTGTCGCACGAGCTGTTTGATCGCGTCGGCGTCGAACATGGCGTCGGCGTCGGTGAACACGACGATCTCGCCGCGGGCGTGGGGCATCGCCTCGTTCTGTGTCTGCGTCTTGCCGACGCGGCCCTCGACGCGCCGCAGCTCCACGCCGCGGTCCGCGTAGCGGCGGACGATGGCGTCGGTGTCGTCCGTCGAGCCGTCCGAGGCCACGAGGATCTGGCAGCGATCGGGCGGGTAGTCCAGCGCCAGGGCGTTGTCGAGCTTGGCGGCGATGTTGGCCTGCTCGTTGTACGCGGTGATCAGCAGCGTGACGCTGGGCCAGGTGTCGGGGTCGGCGAGCTTCACCGGCTTGCGCACGAGGGCGATCAGCGCCAGCAGCAGCGGATAGCCGACATAGACGTAAAGGATCACGCCCACGCTGAGCCAGAAGGTGACCAGGGCGGCGGTGCTCATGTCGAAGCGTCCATGCAGGCGGCGTTGGAGGTCGCCGCCGGCGTCGTGCGATGCTCAGCCAGCCAGTGCTCCAGCCCGCAGCGCTGGAGCAGGCGGCGCAGGATATCGAGCTCGCGGCCGTTGAACTCACCGCGCCACTTGTCGACCTGTTCGCGGGCGAGGCGTTGCGTGCGGTAGCCGGTGCCCGGCCGATCGCGCTGCTGGATCGCCTCGGCGACGCGTGGCGTCCACGCCAGGCCGAGTTGCTCGTAGAGCTGACGGAAGCCGGCCACCGGATCCTCGCACAGCGATTCGTGGCGCACGGCGAGCCAGTCGTCGTGGCGTTGCGTGGCCCGCTCGAGCGCGACGGTGAGCAGGGCCGCCTGCGAGCCGGCCTCGGCGATGGGCGAGCTGCGATCGATCAGCGACGGGCCGTCGTCGCCAAAGACGCCTCGCCACACCGCGGGCATGAAGCAGCCTTCGCGCACGATGTCGGGCATCGCCATCCGCCGCAGGCTCGCCAGCACGGCCAGGGGATGGCGCTGCACGATGACCACCCGGCGCGGCTGCGCGACGCTCGCAACCCACTCGGCGCACAGCGGGGCGTGCACGCTCTTGACCACGCGCTGGCCGCGCGGCGCGTGCGGCGGCGTTCGGCCGACCAGCCAACGATGCATGAGGCCGCGCCCCGCCTGGCCCGGGCCGCCGGTCACCACGCGTTGCTCCTTGCGGGCGACCGCGTGCGCGGTCCACGGCCGGCGCGGCCGAAACCACGCCCGCGTCAACATGCTCCGCGACAGCAGCGGGCCCAGGCGATGACGGAACGCCACTAGCCACAAGCGCTCGAACGCCGCGTGGCGCTGGCCGGGTTGCAGGGCCGGGAAGCGCGGCAGGTCACGCTTGGCGGCGACCGCCAGCAGGCTCGTGCGCTCGTTGTCAGGCTCGACGACCAGCTCGACGCCCTCGGCCAGGGCGAGCAATTCGCTGATCCACGTCGTGCCGGAGCGCGGCAGACCGATGATGAGCACCCCGTCCGGATCTGAATCGCGGCTCGCCTGCATCGAGGCCGGCAGTATATCACCGCCCCTGCTCACCCGGGGCGGGCAACTGCGACGCCGGCGAGGCCAGCAGCTCCGCGATGATGTCCACCATCTCGTCGCGGCCGCGCAGCCGCCGGCTCCATCGCGCCAGCTCATCGGCCGACGGCGGCCGATCCAGCAGCCCGTAGCACACCGCCGTCAAGGCCGCAGCGCGCCGCATCGCCTGCTGCTGCGCTGGCTCGTCGATGATCCGCGCCAGGACCTGGGCGCGCGTCAGCCGGCCGGCGTCGAGCTCGTCAATCAACTCGCGGCGCAACGGCCGCGGCGCGTCACCGTCCAGCGCCCGCCGCAGCGCCCAGTCCACGAAGGCCTCGGCCGGGCGGGGCGCGTCGTCAGCCCATCGCGCGGCCATCGTCTGAAGCGCTGTGCCGCTGACGACCCGCCGCTGAAGGGTCGCACGGTCCGGCAGCTCGGGTGCGAACGCCAGGTGCAGCCTCAGCACAGGCTCGACCCGCTGGCGGTAACGGTCGGTCTGCAAGACGTCCACGACGGTGCCCGGCAGCGGCTTGAGCCCGGAGCGGATTTGCTCCCAGCGAGCGGCAAGCTCGTACGGCTGCGCGTCGCGAAACGCGATGCGGCGATACAGCCAGTCGATCTGCGCTTCGTCCACCGCCGGCCGGTACGCCCGCCGCAGCCGCCACGTCTCGTCCGCTCCGGCCACGTGCGCCCGCTCGAGCACCGGCTCGCCAAGCTCCAGGCGCCAAAGGCGCACGAACCGGTCCAGCCCGTCGCTGCCCGGCTCGAGCACGTACCAGGGCTCGCGCTGAAGCTCCGCGTCGAAGAAACGAATGTCCGACGCCCGCTGCACCGATCGCCCGCTGAAAAACGCCAGCTCGCGATGCCCCTTGTCCGCGCCCTGGACGATCAACGCGCCCGGCTCCACGTGCTCGCGCAGCAGCGGCGCCAGCGCCTTGGCCTGCGCGTAGCGTCCGTCCTTGTAATGCATCAGGAACGGCGTGGCCCGCTGCTCCTGCACCACGGCCGCGGTGCGGATCGCGTTGGGCACGATCCAGAGCAGCAGCATGAGCGCGAACGCCGCGTAGCCGACCCACCGCCAGCGGATGTGCTGCTCCAGCCACACCGCGCCCGTCCACCAGCCGGCCGCCAGCAGCGGCAGCAGGGCCACGTAGTAGCGCGAGGTGACCCAGAAGGCCGCCGTCTGGATGACGATCAGGGCCACGATCATGCCCCAGAGCACCTGCCTCCGCGCCAGCAGCACGCCGAGCAGGATCACCAGCGGCGTCAGCACCAGCCCCAGCGGTCGCAGCCGCTCGCCGAACACCGCCACCGGCATCTCCACCAGCACCAGCGCCGGAATCTGCACCGTGAACGTATCGGCGACGCTGGCGTGGAACCAGGTCGTCAGGTGGCGCAGCACGGCCTGCTCGTCGGGGTTCAGCGCCAACGGATGCGCCAGGCGCGGGTCGAGCGTGCGCACGACGAGCAGCGTCACGAGCCCGGCGATGACGAAGGCGCCCAGCCCCGCCCAGGCCCGCCAGCCGCGCCGCCCGTGATCGCGCAGCGCCTGCCAGACCAGCGTCAGCAGCACGGCCGCGAGCACCACCAGCACGACGCTGCGGAAGGTGGCCATCCACGCGACGCCGGCGGCGACCAGCAGCACGTTGGCCCAGGCCGGCCCGCGGCCGTGGGCGTGGCGGGCGAAGCCCAGCAGCATCACCAGCAGGCCGAGCAGGAACGGCACGGCCGAGACCTGGGTGAGCGTGTACTCGTAGAGGGTGCGGTTGATCGCCAGCAGGCCGAGGATGGCGATCGCCGCCGGCGGGCCGAACTCGAGGGTGAACAGGCGATAGCTCAGCACCAGCACGGCCAGGCCCATGAGCCAGATCGCCACGACGACGAGGCGCACGTCGTGCTCGCCGAGCAGCGCGATCGAGATGGCGAAGAGCATGGCCGTGCCGGGGTGGCGTCCCGTCTCGGCGCTGGTCTGGCCCTGCTCGAGCCACTGCTGGGCGATCAGCGCGTAGCTGGCGGTGTCGCCCGCCGGCCGCCACTGCCCGTTGAAGCCGATGACGTAGAGCAGCGCGATGGCCGCGAAGATCCACCAGCGATGACGATGCATGAACCGCGCGAGCCAATCCGCGGCGGTAACGCCGGCGGCCGGGCCCGGCGCCGCGGGCTGGCCACGTGGGCCCTGCACCTGTTGCGGCGTGCGTGTCTGCGGCATCGATCCCTCGGCCGGCGGTATCATAACGCCAGCGCCGGCCGCGGCGGCGCGGCCTGGCCGTTATGATGACGGCTCCCCACCCCCGGGTTCCGCCGATGACCCATGGCCCCGACGAGATTCAACTGAGCCGGATCGCCGCCACCCTCTGGCGCCGCAAGGGCACGGTCGGCGTCGCAGCGCTGCTCGCCGCGGTGGTCACCTTTGCCGCCGGTCATTTCGTGGCCGACCGCTACACCAGCCAGGCGCTGCTGGCCATCGCCCCGCCCGAGATCGTCGGGGCGGCCGGCTACGCGAACCTGGCCGAGCTGCTGCCCAGCGCGAGCGACATGCGCAACCTGGCCGAACTCCCGAGCACGATCCGCGGCGTGCGCAGCGCGGCGATCGAGCGGGGCGTGCTCGATGCCGACCGCGCGATGGGCGAGCTGGAGCGCGGCATGAGCAGCCGCCGCGCCGCCTCGCGACTGCTGCACCTACAGGTCACGCACAAGGATCCGGAAGTCGCGCAGGCGCTGACCCGGCTCTGGGCCGAGCAGATCGTGCACGTCAGCCAGGAGCTCTACCTGATGGGCCTGGAGGACCTTGACGAGCAGGACCGCCGCCTGCGCCAGGCCGGCGAGCAGCTCGACGAGGCCCAGGCCCGGCTCAGCGAGTTGCTGCCCGAGGCCCGGCTCGAGGCCCGCGAGCAGCGCATCGCCGCGCTGCAACGCCGCCTGCGCGATCAGCTCGGGCGGCGCGATCATCTGGAGGACCTGGCCCGCGACGCGACCGCGCTGCGCGGCCGACTCGAGCAAGCCGCGTCGCCGTCGCGCCGGCTGCAGATCGGGGAGGCGATGGCCCTGGCAGCGCTGCAATCCAGCGGCACGGCGGCGCTCGACGGCGTCCAGCTCCAGCTCGCCACCGACGACCTGCCCGACGTCGCCCAGGCGCGGGAGGCGCTGGCGCGGTTGATCGCCTCGTTCCAGCAGCAGGCCGCCGACGTCGACGAGCAGGCCGAGACGCTCGAGGCGCGGCTGACCGAGCTGGCGCAGGAGCACGAGGCGTACCGCCACCGCCAGATGCTGCTGACGCACGAGCGTGACCAGGCCCGGCAGTTCCACGCGGCCATGTACCGCGCGAAGCTGCAATCCCGTGTGCTGCTGGCGACCGAGCGCTCGCCGATGATCCGCGTCACCAGGGACGCGACGCTGCCCGACCGGCCGGACCATCTGCCGCGGCTGCTGCTGACGGTCGGCGTGACCGTGGCCGTGACCCTGCTGGCGTGCGGCTGGGTGCTGCTCAAGCCCGGGGACTGACCGGCAGCGCCTGGCGGGGCCTGCCCGGGTGGCGGTGCGGCGGTAACGCCCGCCACCACCCGCCGGGCAACTGATTTGGATAGTATGTTTCTCGATCATGCCGGCGGCGACAATGCGCCGCCGGACCGCCCGCCATCTCTGATATACTGCTGGACTGCCCGGAATTGGCCCCGCCTACCCCTTGAGTGTCCCATGGCCCGCAAACCCACCCGGCCCGAACCGCTGCTGAAGACGCCCGACGATCAGCTCAACAAGAATGAGCAGTACAAGATCGCCTCGGACATGGTGCGCAACGACCTGCACGCCCAGTTCCGCGAGGCCTCGGCGGACAACATCCACGACGAAGCCGAGCAGATCGCCAAGAGCCACGGCATCTACCTGGAGTACAACCGCGCCAAGACGGGGCGGGAGAAGGACTGGATGTACATGGTCCGCATCTCCGTGCCCGGGGGCGGGCCGTTCAACCGCCAGCAGTGGCGGATCCTCGACGATCTGAGCGAGGCGACGACGCGCGGGCCGGACATCGACCCGTCGATGAAGCTGACCACGCGGCAGAACATCCAGTTTCACTGGGTGAGCAAGCCGGACGTGATCCGCGTGGTGCAGGCGATCGCGTCGACGGGCTTCTACACGCTCAACGGCTGCGGGGACAACACGCGCAACGTCATGGGCTGCCCGCTGTCGCGCTTCAGCGACATCTACGACGCCCACGCCAAGGCTCATGAGTATGGCGAATACTTCCGCCTGCCGGCCGAGCCGCACATCCAGGTCTTCGAGATCGACCCGACGCACATCCGCACGCCGGATGAGCACTACGCCTACGGCAAGAAGCTGCTGAACCGCAAGTTCAAGATCGCCTTCTCGGCGGTGCATCGCAACCCCGCCACCGGCGCGATCGAGCATGACAACTGCGTCGAGGTGCGCACCAACGACCTGGGCGTCGTGCCCATCCTCGAGGGCGAGAAGGTCGTCGCCTACCAGGCGTACATCGGCGGCGGGCAGGGGGAGAAGAACGGCAAGCCCACGTTCGCCACGCTGGGCAAGCCGGTGGCGATCTTCACCGAGGAGAACCTGCGCCAGGGCCTGGACGCCATCGTCAAGGTCCACGAGCAGTGGGGCGATCGCAAGAACCGGCACTGGGCGCGGCTGAAGTACGTGGTGCACGAGATGGGCGTGGCGTGGTACCAGGATCAACTCCGCGAGTTTGGCGCGACGTTTGACCTGCCGCGCGAGGACGTCGACCCGGGGCCGCGCCAGCTTCACCACGGCTGGCACACGCAGCCGAGCAACGGCAAGCTGGCGCGCGGCGTGTACATCGAGAACGGGCGGATCACGAACCGTCGGCCGGGCTCGATGCAGCCGGGCGACCGCAAGCCGGAGATCGCGTCGAAGGAGCAGCTCAAGACCATGATCCGCGAGATCATGGACAACTTCGACACGCAGCTCATGGTCACCGCCAACCAGGATCTGATCTTCACCGACATCGACCCGGCGGCGAAGGACGAGTTCGACGCGCTGCTGGCCCGCTTCCACCACGGCGAGCGTGACGGCAAGCCGGCGTCACGTCTGCGCGTGCTCTCGGGCGCGTGCGTGGGGCTGCACACCTGCCGGCTGAGCTACACCGAGAGCGAGCAGTTTGAGCCGGAGCTGCTCGCGGAGATGGAGCAGCGTGGCTACGGGGAGATGAACGAGGCGATCGGCATCACCGGGTGCGAGCGGCAGTGCTTCCGCGCGGCGACGAAGACCATCGGCTGGGTGGGGCAGGGGCCGGACATGTATGGGCTGAAGCTCGGCGGCTCGGAGGACGCCCGCTACCAGGGCACGTGGATCGTCGCCGACGACGAGGCGGGCGAGGCGAAGTGGTTTCTGCGCCAGTGCCCGCGTGAGAAGGTGCCGGACGTCACGGCCGCGCTGTTCGATCATTACCTGGCGAACCGCGATTCGCCGGAGCAGGACATGGGCGCGTTTCTGCGGGCGATGGGCCCGGACGCGATCGTGGCGATGCTCAAGGCCGACCCGGCGACGGCGGAGGCGATGGAGAAGACCGCGCCGCCGCCGTACCTGGAGCATGGGTCGGTGTCGGTGGAGAGGCAGGGGTAGGTCGACGCCGGTTATAAAGCCGCGACCGGTGGTCGCGGGGCATCGGCGGGGGACGTGCGGCCGGCCTTGATGCCCAT
>SLDI01000452.1:0-4652 GCA_007125385.1 Phycisphaeraceae bacterium
TGAAGCTGCTGACCTGAGCGCCCCCGCCGGGCGAGCCGAACCCGACGTGGTTCAGCGAAGCCCCGCTGAACGGCGAGCCCACCGCCGAGTCGTTCATGAAGTCGAACGATTGCGAATCCACCGTCAGGCTCAGCACGTCCCCACTGGCCGCATCGAAGCTGAAGCTGAAGTCATGGAACGCACCATCGTCGAAGTCGTCGATGAACAGGCCGGTCTGCCGCCAGTCGGTGTCGCGGGTGACGATCTCGCCTTCGCGGTTGATGCCGATCCCGCGGAAGTCCCCACTGTTCATGTTGGCCAGTCCGCCCGGATCCTCGTCCTGATGGTTGAGGTCCCACGTGCCGAGGAAGATCGCCCGATGGGCGTCCATGTTGGGGCCGGTTGGCACGCTGACGCGGGCCGAGAGCGTCACTTCGCCGCCGATCATCCCACCGGTCGTGATCTGCGCCCCGGTGTCGAACTGCGGGATGTCCGCCACCCGTCCCTCCTGGGCGTGATCTTCCACCGTCACCGAGTCGATGCCCCAGACGTCGGCGTTGCCGGCGAAGCTCCACGTCCCGCCGGGCACGTTCACCGTGTCCGGGGCAAGGCCGTGAATCTGGTCGCCCGCGTCTCCGGCCGTGAATCCGTCCTCGATGATCGTCGTCGCCGACGCGCTTCCTGCGGCCAGCATGACCGCTGCTGCTGCTGCAATCGATCGCGTGAATCTGAGCATGAGCTGTCTCCCTTCCCAGAACGCTGTGAGGGCAACGGCGCCCCCTTTGCAAGATGATCGTTTCAAGATGTGCCTGCTTCACCGGAGCCTTGGCTGTTGTCAGACGTCAGATCGTGAAGCTCCAAGCCGACGATGCCGAGACTTCGAACCGCGTCATTGCACGATGCGACGACGCCCGCTGGCCCGCCAACCGCCTGCCCCGCTTCATCCCAAGCTATTCGATTTTACCAAAATTTCAAGACCCGGCCCGAGAATTTTCATCGCCACGCCCACGCCGCGGTGAATATACACAAACCAAGTATATATATTGATTTATAGATGTTTCACCAACTCGCGCGGCGTGGGGCGGTCCGGTGGGCGGAGCGATTCGTCTGGTTGTCCACCGCTTTGGTGGGGTCAAGCCCCCGCTGTGCAAGGGGATCGCGTGGCGATGAAATCATCGCACAGATTTGGTTCGGCCGGATCGCGCTGCCGCGCTGCGTCCGCCGGGCCGGGCCGCCGCTGCGTCGCGCTTCCCGCCCGCGTCCGTCGCCGGCTGGCGATCGCCCCGGCCGGCGATCGCGCCTGCAACTCCATCCGATAAACACGGTTACCGGAGATGGCGCGCGGCCCGGGCCCCTCCGGGCCAGGAAGATGGAATTGCACACTTGGCAGCGAGGAATGGCTCGCTATACTACTCGTACCAAAATTACGGCCGCCGTCCAAAAACTTTTCGACGTGATGCGGCCGATACTACCCGAAGGCAGACGCCATGAGTTCATCCGCCTCCAGCCCGGTCACCGCATCGTCGACGCGCAACGACGCCCCGCGGGTCCGCGTGTTCCGCCACCTCCGCGGCCAGATTCTCAGCGGCGCCCTGCCCGAGGGTGAGCCGCTGCCGGCCGAGCGCGATCTGGCCACGCAGTTGAAGGTCAACCGCCCGGCGCTGCGCTGGGCGCTTGAGGCGCTTGAGGACGAGGGGCTGGTCCGCCGCCAGGGCTCGCGCACCCGACTCGTCGCCCGCAACGACACGATGATGCAGGACACCATCGTGGTCGTCGGCGAGGAGGTGGCCCAGCCGCACCCGGGCCACCGCCAGCCGGGATGGATGGAGTTTCTCACGGTCGGCAGCATCCGCCGCATCGGCGAGGCCGGCTACAACCTGCTCTCGCTGCACCCGCGCCGGATCAATGACGCGACGATGGAGCGCCTCGTCGCCAGCCGCCCTCTCGGCGCCGTGATCGCCGAGGTCACCGAGGACTTTCCCCATCGCCAGCGCCTCGTCGCCCGCCTGACCGAGGTCGGCACCCGCGTCGTCAGCTATGGCAGCTCCGAGGAGGTGGCCGGCTACGACCGCGTCTCGTCCGACCACGAGGTCGGCTCCTATGAACTGACGCGCTGGCTCATCGAGCAGGGCCGGCGCCGACCGCTGATGCTCTTCACCAACACCACGGACCTGTATTGGGTCCGCGAGCGCCGCGCCGGGTACGAACGCGCCATGCATGAAGCCGGCCTCGAGCCGCTGCCGCTGGTGCCCATCAAGGTCTCCACCGAAACCCACACCCGCGAACAGCTCGACGTCGCCGCCCGCCAGATCGCCGGCTTCCTCGTGGAATGGATGACCGGCCCGGCGCCGATCGACGCCCTCGTGCTGGAGACCGACGGCCGGGTGCCCACGGCAGGCCTGGCGTGCCGACTCTTCGGCCGCGAGCCCAACCAGGACGTGCTGCTCGTCGGATACGACAACTATTGGCAGGACATGCCCGAACGCAGCTTCGAAGTGCTCGCCCCCGCCGCCACCGCCGACAAGCGCAACCCCGAGCTCGGCCAGGCGATGGTCGATCTGCTCGTGCAGCGCATTCACGGCGAGCTGCCCGACGAGCCGCAGGTCCGCAAGCTCAACCCGCGCATCATCATCCCCGGCCGGAACGACGAGGGATACATCCCCGGCCAGGGCCAGGCTCCGTCGACCTGAGAGCCGCCCCCTCGCGCCGCTGGACGCGTCCGACACGGCCATGTCCGGCGTCGGAGGCGTCCAGCGGCGCGCCGGCCCTCGCGCAGAAAAGGGGCACCAATGTCGCTCAGAGAGGCGCTCAACAACAACGGCATCTACGCCACCGTCGGGGCGATCGTCCTGCTGTGCCTGGCCCTGGGGGTCGTCGTCTGGCGTCAGGCCAGCCAGGGCCGGCCGGCGTTCGATGCGGCCTACTACTACGACCTGGGCTCGGACGAGCTTTTCCTGGACGAGCCGGGCCAATTCCCCCCGATCGATGCCCCCTCGGGCCAGCCCGGCGTGCGGGCCCACGTATTCGCCTGCGGTCCCTGCCCGCCGCGCGACGAGCTGCTGGGCAAGAGCTGGCAGCAGATCGAGGCGTCCACGAACGCCCATGTCGGCTATTTCGAACGCTACACCGACGAAGCACGCGAGGTGCTGCTTGGCCGCGGCAGCGGCGATGAAGCAGGCGACTACCCGATCGTGCTCGAAGGACGCCGCTTCCGTCTTCCGGATCAGCAGCGATGGGTCAGCGCCCATTCGTCCGCCGGTCGGCGGATGGAAGAGCAGGCCGTGATGCGCTGTCCGGGCGACGAAACCGCCCGGCCATGTCATCCATGAGTCGGCCTCACCGGGTGCACCTCAGATTTGTAGCAGACGAGCGACGCGGTAAGGTGGGTGCCACTGGCGGCTTGTCCGCCAGTGCCTCGGCGGTCCATACGGCGTGGGTGGTTCGAGCACGCGGGACCCACGCGGTTCGCACGGTAGATGGCCTGCGGTGCGCCCGGGCACTGGCGGGCAAGCCGCCAGTGGCACCCAACGCCGTGAACTATTCGACGGCGGCGCTAATGTAGGGTGGGTAGAGCGAAGCGAAACCCACCCTACATCAATAGTTCACGGCGTTGAGTGGCACCCCGATCATCGAACGCCGCACCCGCTACTCTTATGAGGTGCATCCGCCTCACCCCGGCCGCGTACCGACCCGCGGGGCGATGCACCGCACCGGTACGGCCGCGGCGCCGTCGGATGAGCCGGCGAACACGCGCAAGGGCGCGCCCATCTCCCGGGCATGATCGCGTGCGATCCGCCGCACCTGCGCCTCGGCGTCGCGCCGGCCGAGCACCGCCACCGTTCCGCCGCAGCCGCCGCCGGTGATCTTGGCGCCGTAGAGCCCGGCGTCGGGCCCGGCTTGCCGCACGCGCTGCACGAGCCGGTCCGTCGCCTCGGCGCCCAGCCCGCAAGCCGAATAGCTCGCATGCGACTGATACATCAGCTCGCCCAGCAGCCGCGCCGCCTCCGGCTCGGCCGGGCCGCGCAGCAGCTCGGCGAACAGCCGCACGCGCAGGTGCTCGTAGATCGGATGCGCCACCGCCTGCCGCACCGCGTAGCTGGTCCGCGGCTCGATCGGCACGAGCTCGTCTGTGCTGCCGTCGAGCTCGTCGAGAAACGCCCGCCCCGTCATGCGCTCGGGCACCGCCTGGCGGTAGTGGGTCTCGAACTCGCTGGGGCTGACGTTGGCGACGTAGCCGCCCCAGCGCGGGTCGTCGATGCGCACGCGGCCGGGGGCGATCGGCTCGGCCCTGAGCCCGGCGACTTGCGCGATGCAGCGGTAGCCCATGAACGCCGCGGCGCGCACGCTGGCGTAGTCCGAGCCGCTGACGGCGTGGCGTACGCCCGAGTCGATGCCCCAGACGCCCCAGGCCTGGGGGATCGGCCAATGGCCGAGCACCTCGGCCGGCTGGCAGCGCAGGGCCAAGAGCTCGCCGGCGCGGCCCAGCGCCGAGGCGAGTTGATCCATCACGCCGCAGGGCGCCCCGGCGACGCGGTTCTCCGCCTGCTGACACCACAGCGCCAGCCGCTGGCCGTCGACCTCGCAGCCCAGCGCCGCGGCCGCGGCCCGGGCGGCGGCCAGCTCGATCGCCGCCGACGAGCTCACGCCCTTGCCCGCCGGCACGTCCGAGCGCA
>SLDI01000629.1:0-4651 GCA_007125385.1 Phycisphaeraceae bacterium
ACTGAAGGACGCCCACCATCGCGGCCAGCAGCCAGGTCAGCGCGAGGTATCGCTGCTGATCCCCTTCGGCCAGGGGAGCGACGGCAGCGGCGACCAGCAATGACACGAGCGCGACCGGCCCCACCGCCAGGTGTCGCGATGTCCCGAGCAGGGCGTACACGATCAGCGGCGCCAGGGATGCGTAGAGCCCATAGATCGGCGGCACGCCGGCAATCAGCGCGTAGGCCATGCCCTGGGGTATCAGCATCACGCCGACTGTCAGGCCCGCGGAGAGGTCGCCGCGAAATCGGCGACGGTCGTACCCACGAAGTTCGACAGCCAGCGGGAACCATCGCTCTGGCATCGAGGGGGGTCCTTTCGTGCGGGGGCGGTGCCCGCCAGGAACGCGCTGACGTCGATCACCTGACCTGCGACGCCTCGGGCTTTTCGAGCTTGCCGCTCTGTGCGTAGGCGCTGAATGCGTCGTCGATGAGCTTGACTGCTACCCCCTCCCGCGCCAGGTATGCCGCGGCGACGGCGGAGCGAGCTCCGGTGGCGCAATGGACCAGGAGCGTCTTGCCACGCGGGATGCGTTCCTGCATGTAGGTCGGCAGCCGCGTGTACGAGGCATGCACTGCACCCGGGATGTGGCCGGCGTCGTACTCCGAGCGGAAGCGCACGTCCACGATGGCTGTGTCCGATTGATCCTGGATCCGCGGCAACTCGGCAAAGGTGATGCGCTCGATCGTGTGCTGCTTGCCGCCGCTTTCGAAATAGTTGGTCAGCGTTTCCGCCGTCGCGAAGCCGACGATATTGTCGTAGCCGATGCGGACCATGTCGCGCACCGCCTCCTCGACGCGGGCTTCGTCGATGATGAGGACGATCGGCTGCGTCTCGTCCTCGATGACCGAGCCGATCGCCATGCTGAAGCTTCGGTTGAGCGGCGCATAAAGCGAGCCTGATATGTGCGCGGCCATGAAGGCCGATCGATCGAGTCTTGTGTCCAACACGAGGCCGGCATCGACGAACTCGCTGAGCTCGCTGACGGCCAGGCGCGGCGGATTGGGCAGCCGGTGCAGGAGCGGCACGCCGCGATTGTTGTCGCGCTTCATCCGCGCGAAGTACGTCTGCGGCTCGGGCTGGCCGGCGAGTATCGCCTGCACAAAGGCCTCTTCGCCATCCGCGGCGGCGGTCAGCGCCGCGTTGTACTGCTTTTCATAGCCCACGGTCGTCTGCGGCACGGCGCCAAGGTTCTTGCCGCACGTGGAGCCCGCCCCATGTGCGGGCCACACCTGCATGTAGTCCTCCAACGTGCTGAACCGCTGAAGCGAGGCGTAAAGCTGCCGGGCCGCCGGTTCCTGCACGCCCGCCATCCCGGCCGCCTGCTCCAGAAGGTCAGGTCGGCCCAAGTCGCCGACGAACACGAAATCGCCCGTCGCCACCCCCATCGGCGCCGTTGCGCCCGAGCCGTAATCCGTGATCGCGTAACTCAGGTGCTCCGGCGTGTGGCCGGGGGTATGAATCGCGCGCACCTCAATGCGGCCGATCTCAAACGTGTCGTCATCCTTGAGGAAGTGCGCATCGTACTGCCCGCCGCGGGCCCAGTCGCTGGCCCACTCCTCGCCGCCTTCGTCGGAGAGGTAGACCCGTGTGCCCAGGCGCTCGGCGAACTCGCGGGCGCCCGAGAGAAAGTCCGCGTGGATGTGCGTCTCCGCCACCGCCGTGATACGCAGCCCCTCGGCTTCCGCGGTGGCAATGTACCTGTCGATATCCCGCTCGGGGTCGATCACCAGTGCCTCACCGGTGCGCTGGCAGCCGACCAGATAAGCGTACTGCGCGAGCTTCGGGTCGACGATCTGACGAAACAGCATGGTTCATCTCCTGTACGGTTAGTGCGGCAGGTACGGCCGCAGCAGCGCGTAGGCCCAAGTGCCCAGCAGCGCCGCGAGCAAAGCGACGATCAGCACGGTCACGCCGCTGCCTAAAAGAGCAAAGATCGGCCCCGGGCATGCACCCAGCATCGCCCAGCCGACGCCAAACAGCGTGCCGCCGATCCAGTAGCGAGCGCCGGGGATGCGGCTGTCGCCCCATTGCTTGGGCGCCAGCCGGATCGGCTCGCCGTCCACCGTGCGGATATCGAATCGCTTGATCAGTTGCAGCGAAATCACCGCCACCGCGACGGCCCCACCGATGATGCCGTACATGTGAAAGCTCTGGAACCGGAACATCTCCTGGATGCGGTACCAGGAGACAACTTCGCTCTGAATGAACACGAAGCCCAGAAACATCCCGATGGCGAGATAGCCCAGCAGCGCGAGCGGACGGCGATCGGCAGGCCCCGGCTCCCGCGACGCCGCCCCACCCTCCGGCTCCTGAACGGTGCTCGGCTTGGTCGTCATCCGCCACCTCCGATGACGAGCGGCAGCAGCAGGTGCGTCGCAAGGAGACCGCCGGCAAAGAAGCCAACGACGGCGACCAGCGACGGAAGCTGAAGGTCTGCCAGGCCGGAGATGGCGTGGCCGCTCGTGCACCCGCCGGCGTAGCGGGCGCCGAAGCCCACCAGAAACCCGCCCACGACGATCAGCACGAAGCCCGCCGGGGTCGCTAAGCCGGACCAGGTGAAAAAGTCGTTCGGCACCAGACCGTGCGCATCGGCGACGCCCAGTTCCGCCAGGTCCGCACGCGTCGCCTCCGACACCGACTGCCCTGCGTCCGGCGTTCCCAGCAGCAGCACCGCCAGAAATGCGCCAATCGCAATACCGATCACGAAGGTCAGGTTCCAGAGCCCGGCACCCTTCCAGTCATACTGGAAGAACGACGGCCTGAATCGATCCGGCACCGGCACCGCCGCGCAGATATGCCGCAGGTTCACCGAAATCCCGAACACCTTGCCGCCCAGCAGCAACAGCAGCGGCACCACCAGGCCGATCAACGGCCCCGCCACGTACCACGGCCACGGCGCTTCGAAAAACTCACGCATCAGCATGCCTCCATCGCCGTCCTCATCGGCAGCATACGACTACTCTAGCGTCCGATCCGCCACTTGCTCCACGCCCCTCTCATCCGGACCGCAATGGAGAACGCTCCCATGACGGCAAATCCCACTCTGGTAATCCCACGCAGGTGGATCGGCTCGACGACAGTAAGGAATTCCAATGCCACGTCCAAGCCATCACGATGTGTGCGCGACGTATGACTGACGAGCGAGGCCACGTCATAGACCGGGGCGGCGGCCCGCGACGCAGAACGTTGTCCCGGTGAGGATTGACGTAGATCTACCTGCCAACGCGGATGTGGCTCGACGCTACGGCATCCGGGGGATTCCAACGTTGTTGCTCGTCGACGGAAGCGGGAAGGAACTGGCCCGCGCCGGCTTCATGGGCAGCGAGGATCTGATCGAATTCGTTCGCACCTCATGAGCCTCCTCATTGGCGGACGCGACGCCAAGCTTCAACGATCAAATTCGGTCAGCTTGCCTGGCCACGTGTCCGTGCTCTGCGTTCAATGCCGATTCGCTTGCTGTCAGGCGGATCAGGCCGCGTAAATCGTCCATGAGCGAGTAGGCGACGGGGATAACGATGAGCGTGAGCAGGAGCGAAAGGCTGAGGCCACCGATGACGATGACGGCGACGGCGCGGCGTTCCTCGGCGCCGGGGCCCGCGCCGATGACCAGCGGCGACATGCCTGCGATGAGAGTGAGCACGGTCATCAGGATCGGCCGCAGGCGATCGCGGTTGGCCTGCACGATGGCGGCGGTGCGGTCGAGGCCGGATTCGCGGAGTTGGTTGGTGTGGTCGACCTGGAGAATGGCCTGTTTCATGGCGACGCCGAAGAGCACGAGCAGGCCGAGCGCGGCGTAAAGGTTGAGCGACTGGCCGGCCAGCCACAGGGTGAGCAGCGCGAACGGCACCGTCAGCGGCACCGTGAGCAGAATCACCAGCGGGTCGAGGATACGCTCGTATTGGGCAGCAAGGATGATGTAGACGAAGATGAGTGACAGGCCGAACGCCCAGAGGAACTCGACGAACGTCCGCTCCAATTCGCGTCCGCCCCCGGAGACGTAGGTCGTGTAGGTGGGCGGGAGGTTCATCTGGTCGACCGCGTGGCGCAGGTTGGCGATGCTGCCGGCGAGGCCGTGGCCGGGCGCGACATTGGCGCGGAGGCTGACCTGCCGCTGACGGTCGAGCCGGTCAATGCGGGAGGCGGTGATGGTTTCCTCCAAGTCGACGAGGTTGTCCAATCGCACCAGGTCGCCGAGCCGTGTGGGCACATAGAGCGTGGAGATGGTGTCCGGATCGTTGCGGTAGCCTTCGGCGAGGCGGAGTTGAACGTCGTATTCCTCATTGACGTTGGGGTCGCGGAAGCGAGAGACGCGTTCGTCCCCGCCGACCATGAGGCGCAGGCCCGTAGCGACATCGGCGACGGCCACATTAAGCCGTGATGCCCGCTCGCGGTCGATCTCCGCCTGTAGCTCGGGGCGATCGAGTTGGAGGGTCGCGTCGGCGTCGACGATTCCCAGTTCCTCGGAGCGATTGGAGAGTTGCTCGGCATAATCGGCAAGTTGCTCCAAGTCCGGCCCCTGGAGGATGAAGTCGATCTCTGCGCCGGTCGCGCCGAAACGAAACCAGCGGACGTTGCGGACGGAGATGCGCAGGTTGTCGTACCTGCTGAG
>SLDI01000262.1:0-4648 GCA_007125385.1 Phycisphaeraceae bacterium
TAGGGTGGGTAGAGCGCAGCGAAACCCACCAGCTCGGTCGAGGATCCACGACGTTCGTGGTGGGTTTCGCTGCGCTCTACCCACCCTACGGTCGAGTCCCGGCCGCAAAGTTCACGGCGTCGCGTGGCACCCGTTTCCGACACAGCCTGACCAGGACGGCGACGGCACCCGAGATCGTCGGCGATTCCCTACAATTGTCGCCCATGACGGACAAGAGCTTCTACATCACCACGCCGATCTACTACGTCAACGCCCGGCCACACATCGGACACATCTACACGACGATGATCGCCGACGTGATCGCGCGGTATCACCGGCTGGCCGGGCGCGACGTGTTCTTTCTCACCGGCACGGACGAGCATGGCAAGAAGGTGGCCGACGCGGCGCGGGAGCAGGGGCAGACGCCGCAGCAATACGTCGACGCGATCGCCGCGGAGTTTCAGCAGACGTTCGATCGCCTGGGGATGACGCACGACGACTTCATCCGCACGACGCAGCAGCGCCACGAATCGCGGCTGGCGGTGTACGTCCAGGCGCTCAAGGACACGGGCGACGTCTATCTGGGCGAATACGAGGGGTGGTACGACGAGGGGCAGGAGGAGTACGTCACGGAGACCAACGCCCGGGCCAGCGACTACAAGTCGGCGGTGTCGGGTCGGCCGCTGACGCGGGTCAAGGAGAAGAACTACTTCTTCGCGCTGAGCAAGTACCAGGATCGGCTGATCGCGTACATCGAGGCGCATCCGGCGTTCATCGCGCCCGAGGCGCGGCGCAACGAGGTGCTGGCGCGGGTCCGCGCCGGGCTCAACGACGTGGCGATCACACGGTCGACCGAGCCCTGGGGCGTGCCAATGCCGGGCGACCCGGAGCACTCGATCTACGTGTGGATCGATGCGCTGTTCAACTACCTGACGGCCATCGAGGCGAACGATCGGGCGGACCTCTGGCCGGCGGACGTGCATCTGATCGGCAAGGAGATTCTCTGGTTTCACGCGGTGATCTGGCCGGCGATGCTGATGGCGCTGGACAAGCCGCTGTTTCGCACGCTCTACGCCCACAGCTTCTGGATCGCCGAGGGCCAAAAGATGAGCAAGAGCCTGGGCAACTTCATCGACCTGGAGAAGCTGGACGGGTACGTCGAGACCTTCGGCCTCGACGCGCTGCGCTACTACCTGACCACGCATGGGCCGATGGGCGCCACCGACGCCGACTTCGCCGAGGCCAAGTTCATCGACGTGTACAACAGCGACCTGGCGAACACGGTGGGCAACTGCGCCAATCGGGTGACGAACATGATTGGGCGGTATTTCGAGGGCCGGGTGCCCGCCAACGCCGGGCACGGGCTCGAGGGGGTGGCGCTGGTGCGCCGGGCGGTGGGCGCGGCGGTGGAGGAGGCGGACGGGGACATGTGGGCCCTGGAGCTGTCGGGGTACTGCGAGCGGGCGATGGGCGTCGTGCGCGCGATCGATCGTTGCATCGAGATCGAGGAGCCGTTCAAGCTCGCCAAGGATCCGGCGAACAAGGAGCAGGTCGGCACGATCCTCTACAACTGCGCCGAGGCGCTGCGCATCGCGTCGCTGCTGCTCTGGCCGGTGATGCCCGAGCGGATGGAGGAGCTGTGGCGGCGGCTGGGGTGCGGGCGGTACGCGGAGGCGGTGACGAACAAGGGCCGCGGTGACCTGGCGGCGTGGGTGAAGTGGGGCAGGCTGGAGCCGGGCACCGCGATCGAGAAGGGCGCAGCGCTGTTTCCGCGCCACGAGGCGGCGAAGTCGTGACCCGGGGGCGGTGGTGCCGGGTAAGCGGACGGAATCCCGACCTTCGCTCGCGGACTCGCTCAGGTCGGGCGTTGGGAGTGTGTGTCGCGAGCGGGGGCGTCACTCATGTACCGGGCGGATCCCAGCGCAGGACGATGGTCATGAGCGGTTCGTCGCCGGCGAGCAGGCGCTGGTAGGCGGTTGGGGCGTCGAGGCCGGGGGTCTCGTCGCTGATGAGGCGCTCGACGTTGAGGCGGCCGTCGGCCATGAGGTTGATGATCGTGTCGCCGTCGAAGGCGCCGGTGCGCCAGGGGCCGAGGTTGTCGTGCACACTGCGCGTGGCGTCGTGGGCGCCGACGAGGGTCAGGCCCTTACGATGGACGAGGCGGTAGAAGTCGAAGTGGGCGGTGGTGCCGCGCGGTGAGCCGAGCAGCACGGCCCGGCCGCGCGACCGGGCGAGCTCGAGCGCGGCGGGGATGACCTCGGGCAGGCCTGTGGCCTCGATGACGACGTCGAAGCTCTCGGGCGGCAGATCCTCCGCGCGGGCGACGTGACGGGTCGTGTGGCCGGCCAGGGCGAGCTCGCCGCGCCAGGCCTGAGGATCGATGCCAACGACCTGGCCGGCGCCGTTGAGCCAGGCGAGGTCGGCGGCGAGCTGGCCGATGGGCCCGAGGCCGACGACCGCGACGCGTTCGCCGAGCTGGAGCTGGGCCTTGCGGACGCCCTGGAGGGAGATGGAGCCGAGGCGGTAGAGGGCGGCGTGGGGCAGGGGCAGGTGCTCGGGCAGGGCGTGGCAATGCTCGCGCCTGACGGTGGCACGGGCGGCGTGCGGGGCGTGGACGGCGACGCGCTGGCCGGGGGTCAGGCCTTCGACGTCGGGGCCGAGCGCTTCGACGACGCCGGCGGCGGAGTAGCCGGGCGTAATCGGCAGGGCCATGGCCTTGCCGCGGAGCGTGGCCAGCTCGGTCCCGGGCGAGATGGCCGAGCAGCTCAGGCGCACGCAGACCTGCCCGGGCCCGGGCGCCGGCGGCGGCTGGGAGGTGAGCTCGACGGTCTCGACGGCGGTGAAGCGGACGGCAGGGTCTTGCATGGGAGGTTCCGGCGATGGCGCGGCCGCAGGCGTCGGGTGAGCCTCGCGAAGCCGCGAGCGGCGGGGGCAGAGCTTAATATCCGGCCATGCGCGTCGTGGAGATTAGCAGCGCGGCGAACCCGCGGGTCAGGCAGGTGGTGCGGCTGCGCCAGCAGCGGCATCGTCGGCGGACGGGGCTGCTCATCGCCGAGGGACAGCGCGAGGTGGTCCGGGCGCTGGCGGCGGGGCTGGCGGCGCGGGAGGTGTGGATGTGCCGCGAGCTGCTGGAGCGGCACGGGCTCGGTGAGGCGGCGGATGAACTGGCGCGGCGGATGGGCGCAGAGGTGGTGCATCTCCGGGCGTCGGCGCGCGTCTTTGAGAAGGTCGCGTACGTGCGCGAGCCGGAGGGTGTGCTGGCGGTTTTCGAGCAGCCGGCCTGGTCGGTCGATGGGTTGCCGGCGGTGAGCGGGGCGACGCTGTACCTGGTGGCGGTGGGCGTGGAAAAGCCGGGCAACCTGGGGGCGATGGTGCGCACGGCCGAGGCGGCGGGATGCCAGGCGGTGTACGTGGCCGGGGCGGTGGTGGACGCGTACAACCCCAACGCGATCCGCACGAGCACGGGGGCGGTGTTCACGACGCCGGTGCTGGCGATGGGCGAGGCCGAGGTGCGCGAGCATCTGCGCGCGGCGGGGGTGCGGTTGGCGCTGGCGACGCCGGGCGAGGCGACGCCTCACACGCGCTTCGACTGGCGCGGGCCGGTGGCGGTGGTGATCGGGCCGGAGGACGAGGGGCTGGGTGAGGCGTGGCTGGAGGCGGAAGGTGCCGAGCGGGTCAGGATCGAGATGCGGGGGAAAGTGGTCGACTCGCTCAACGCGTCGAACGCCGCGGCGGTGCTGCTGTTCGAGGCGTTGCGCCAGCGGGGGTGAGGGTTGCGGGGCAGCGCCGAGGCACTGGCGGGCAAGCCGCCAGTGGCACCCGGCGCGGCGCAGCGCACGGCTTGCCCTGCGGGACAAGCCGTGGCACCCAACGCCTTGAACTTTACGCGTGGCACCCGGGAGGTGTTGCATGGATTTGCGCATTGGGTCGATCGTGATCCGTTGTTACGAGTTTGAGAGGATGCTGGCGTTCTGGGGTGCGGCGCTGGGGTATGTCGAGCGTGAGCCGGCGCGGGACGGGTGGGTGGTGTTGACGGATCCGCGCGGGCGCGGGCCGAATGTTTCGCTGGACCGGGTGGACGCGCCGCGTCAGGGCAAGCGGCCGTGGCTGCACCTGGACCTGTACATCGAGGATCAGACGGGCGAGGTGCAGCGCCTGGTCGGGCTGGGGGCGCGGCGGTATCCGTGGCGGTACAAGGCGGGCGACGATTTCGTGGTGCTGGCGGACCCGGATGACAACCTTTTCTGCGTGGTGCAGGTGGGGCCGGCGGGCTAGCGGATTGGTGGAAATGTCGGCGTCGTGCTATCGTCGCGGTCGGGGCGGTGAAGGAGCCGGGCGATGCGGGTCTTGATGTTTGGCTGGGAGTTTCCGCCGTACATCAGCGGCGGTCTGGGCACGGCGTGCTACGGGCTGACGCGTGCGTTAAACCAGTTGGGAGCGGAGGTGACGTTCGTGCTGCCGCGGGCGACGGAGCGTGCGTCGACGTCGCGTCTGACGCTGCACACGCCGGCGCATCCGCGGGCCGGGGCGCCCACGAGCGTGGCGCTGGCGCCGCCGGCGGTGAAGGCGAGGCGCGACGGGACGGGCCGGGGGACGGCGCGGTTTGATGTGGCGGGCGGCGGTGTGGCCGCGGGGGCGAAGGTGGCGGGGGTGGCGGGGGTGATTGATA
>SLDI01000614.1:0-4645 GCA_007125385.1 Phycisphaeraceae bacterium
ACCGCGACCGCGTCGGCGACGTCGGATGCCCCGGCCGCGGAGGCCGCGTCCGCGCCGGCGAGCACCGGCCTGCCGGCGCTCGACGCCCAGGCCGGCGTGGCGTCCGGCGGCGACGGCGAGGAGGGCGACGCGCTGGAGACGTTGGTCGACGAGCTTCAGATGGGCTTGCGTTATCACGGCCGGCTGTTCCCTCAGCGGCCGGTGGGCAAGCTGGTGTTCCTCGGCGGCGAGGCCAAGCAAGTGGGCCTGTGCCAGCAGATCGCGCGGACGATGCAGATCGCCGCCCAGGTCGGTGACCCGCTGGCGATGGTCGAGGATCGCGCCGGCGTCATGGCGGACACCGACGTGGACCTGGGCCAGCCCCAGCCGGGCTGGGCCGTGGCCCTGGGCCTTTGCCGCAGCAAGCCGAACCTGTAACGCACCGGTGACGGGAGCGCACCATGGCCAAGAACATGAGCTTTTTGCCCGACGACTACCTCGAACGGCGCATCGCGCAGCGCACGAACGCGATCTGCCTTGCCCTGTTCGTGGTTGTCAGCTTCGGCATCGTCGGCGCCTACTTCGTCAGCAGCCGGCAGGGCACCGAGATCCGCCAGCTCGACCGCGAGGTCAGCGAACGCTACGAGGAGGCTGCCCGCCGGCTCAGCCAGCTCGAAGCGCTGCAAAGCCAGAAGCAGCAGATGCTGCGCAAGGCGGAGCTCACGGCCGTGCTCATCGAGCGCGTGCCACGGACCCTGCTCATGGCGGAAATGATCAACCACATGCCCGAGACCATGAGCCTGCGCCACATGAAGCTCGAGACGCGCCAGCTCACCGGCAGCGTCCGGGCGCGCACGGCCATGCAGCGCGAGCGCCAACGCCTGGGCCAGAACGAGGAGCAAGACACCATCCAGGCCCCGGAAACGGAGCTGACGTTGAGCGTCGTCGGCCTGGCGCCCACCGACGTGGAGGTGGCGCAGTTCATGAGCGCCCTGGGGGCACATCGGCTGTTCAACGACGTGTCGCTGCGCTCCAGCGAGCAGACCCGCGTCGACGAGCGGGCCCTGCGCGAGTTCCGTGTGGACATGAAGATCCGCCAGGACCTGGACCTTCAGAACGTCGAGCCGACCATGGTCCGCCGTGGCGGCCGCTCACAGCCGATGAGCGACACCGTGGAGTTCGACGGCAACGTCTGGGGCACGCCGGAGACGGTGCTGCCGACGGCGGTGGACGACTGATCCGAATCGCACGCGACCGACCGCGTCCCGTGTGGCGGCCAAGGAAAGGAATGGGCCATGCATCTGGGCATCCGCGAAATGATCTTCTTTGCGCTGCTGCTGGCGTTTCCGCTCGGCGCGTACTTCTCGGTGTTCCGCCCCCACAATGAGCGGATCGCCGAGGCCCGCCAGGAGATCCAGTACAAGCAGGCGCGCCTCGCCGAGCTTGAGGCGGCGACGGAGAACATCACCAGCCTCGGCGAGGAGATCGACCGCCTCTCCGAGGCGATCGAAATGTTCGAGCAGCGCCTGCCGGCCCAGCGTGAGGTGGAGGTGATCCTCCGGCAGGTCTGGGAGCTGGCGTCGCAGCACGGCCTGACGCCCGAGAGCGTGCGCACCGACCGGATCGTCCCCGCCGCCGAGCACGCCGAGCTGCCGATCCGGATGGTGATCATTGGCGACTTTGACGGCTTCTACAGCTTCCTGCTGGACGTGGAGAAGCTGCCGCGCATCACCCGCCTGCCGGAGATGGAGCTGCGTGCCGAGACGAACCAGGGTGACGGGGCGATGCGGGCGGACATCATCCTGAGCATCTTCTTCGATCGCGCCGACGCCGGCGCGAGCTGAACCCATGCCCGGAGCCAGCCATGCCTGAACCGCAAGACCCCAACACCCAGTCAAACCCGGATGAGCAGCAGGAGCCGCAGAGCCTGTCGCTGCTTGGCGGCGTCGCGCAGGCCGATGATCTGGACGAGTTCGAGGACCTCGACGACGCCGGGCAGAGCAAGTGGTCCGGCCGCGGCGCCACCGTGCTGCTGCTGGTGCTCGTGCTCGTCGGCGCGGGGCTTCTCTACGGCATGCGCTCGATGCAGGGCGACCTGAGCCAGGGCGTCGCCGGCGAGGTGGAGATGAAGATTGAACGGGCGCTGGCCAAGCTCAACGACCCCGAGAACATGAGCGAGGACGACCCGCTGCGGCCGACCAACCTCACCGCCCTGTTCGAGAGCACGGAGGCCGCGGTGAGCATGTTCGCCGCGGATCTGACCGAGCAGCAGGTGCCCGTGGAGTACATCAAGCAGAATCCCTTTACCTTCAGTGATTCGGACGCGCCGGCGGCGACGAACCGCGACGGGGCGCGCGAGCAGTGGCGCCAGGACGTGCAGCAGCAGGCGGGGCGGCTGAACCTCCAGAGCGTCACGCGAGGCCAGCGCGGGCCCATCGCGATCATCGACGGGCAGTTCGTACGCCCGGGCGAGCAGGTCGGCCCGTTCCTGGTCACGGAGATCAAGCCCGAGCAGCTCAAGGTCGAGCTGCAGGCGGAGAACGCCGAGCTGGACGTGTCGCACGCGGTGACGCTGGACATGCAGCAGCAGCGCGAGCAGCGCGGCCGACGATGAGACGGCGGGGTGGGTCGAGCGAAGCCGGGCCCGCCCCGCATCCCGTGGATCCCGGACGAGGCGGGTGGGCGTCGCTTCGCACTGGCCACCCTGTTGCGGAGCCGGCACCCTTGCGGCACCGCGCCACGATAGAAGGTTGTGCATGACGGATCATTCCCTGAACGAGCTGTGGAGCCCGGGCGAGGACTCCGCCTCGCCGACGAGCACCGACCTGGCCCAGGCGCTGCTCGAGGCCGGGGCCGTCACCTCCGAGCAGCTCGAAGCCGCGCGGGCGGAGCTCGGCCGCGGCGACGGGCGGGCGCCGGCGGACGTGTTCCGCGCCATGGGCATCGAGGAAGCCGCCATCCAGAAGCAGGTGGCGCGCCTCGCCTCGATGCGGTTCGAGCACATCGAGGCGGTGGACCGCGACGCCGAGCGTCACATCGCACGCCTCGGGCTTGAGTTCTGCTTGAGCAACGGCGTCCTGCCGCTGCGCAAGGCGGGGGCACGCATCGTCCTGGGCCTGACGCACCCGGATCGGCTGCTGATCGTCGACGAGGTCCGCCACAAGCTTCAGCTCTCCGTCAAGCCCGTCGTGATCTGCGCCGATGAGCTGGCCGCGTTCGTCGCCGAACGCAAGGACGAGAAGGAAGAGGACGACAAGCAGGTCGAACAGATCATCGCCGACATCGACGAGGACGAGGTCGAGGTCGTTCAGACCGACGAGGAGGACCTGGACCTGGAGAAGATGGCCGGTGAGTCCCCGGTCATCCGGCTGGTCAACTACCTGATCTTCAACGCCGTCAAGGAGGGCGCCAGCGACATCCACATCGAGCCGCAGGAGAAGCGCCTGCAGGTGCGCTACCGGATCGACGGCATCATGTTCAGCACCATGAGCCCGCCGCACCACATGCACGCGGCGATCATCTCGCGGTTGAAGGTGATGGCCAACCTCGACATCTCCGAGCGCCGCCTGCCCCAGGACGGGCGCATTCGCGCCGTGGTGCACGGCCGCAAGCTCGACCTGCGTGTTTCGACCCTGCCCACCGCCCAGGGCGAAAAAGCCGTGCTGCGCCTGCTCGACACCCAGTCCATCCAGGTGCCGCTGGACGAGCTGGGCATGGACCCGGACACGCTGCTGATGTGGAAGCGGCAGATCGACCAGCCGCACGGCATCCTGCTCGTGACCGGGCCCACCGGCAGCGGCAAGACGACGACGCTTTACGCCTCGCTGGGCCAGATGGACCGCGCCCACCACAACATCTCCACCGTCGAGGACCCGGTCGAGTACCACCTCAACGGCATCAACCAGACGCAGGTGCACGAACGCATCGGCATGACCTTCGCCGCCGCCCTTCGCTCGCTGCTGCGGCAGGACCCGGACGTGATCATGGTCGGCGAGATCCGCGACCAGGAGACGGCCCGCATCGCCATCCAGGCGTCGCTGACCGGCCACCTCGTCCTCTCGACGCTGCACACCAACGACGCCCCCAGCTCCGTCACGCGCCTGATCAACATCGGCGTCGAGCCCTACCTCATCGGCGCGGCCGTCAACGGCGCGCTCGCCCAGCGCCTGGTGCGCAAGATCTGTGAGCACTGCAAGGTGCAGGAGCCGCCTGACGAAATCGCCGCCGACCACCTGGCCATGCACGGCATCAGCCTCGACGAGGTCTGGAAAGGCCAGGGCTGTGATCGCTGCCGCAACACCGGCTACACCGGCCGGCTTGGCCTCTACGAGCTGCTGCTGCTCGACGACACCCTGCGCGACCGCATCGCCGGCAACCCGAACGTCACCGAGTTCCGCCGCACCTGCGTCGAACGCGGGATGGTCACCCTTCGCGAGGATGGCTTGCGGAAGGTTGCCCAGGGCATGACCACGGTCGAGGAAGTGCTGCGCGTCACCGAGGCGACGATCTAGCAGCCGTCGGAAATCGGGTGCCACTCAACGCCGTGAACTTTACGCGTGGCGGCGCTGATGTAGGGTGGGTAGAGCGCAGCGAAACCCACCGCGATGCTCGTGGATCCACGGCAAGACTGGTGGGTTTCGCTTCGCTCTACCCACCCTACAACCAG
>SLDI01000539.1:0-4643 GCA_007125385.1 Phycisphaeraceae bacterium
CCATATAAACCAGCGCCGCTTCCCCTGCCTCAGCCAGTGCGCCCCATCGAGTGCGCATCGCGCCTGCTTTGCCTTGCGTTGAAAGCGTCGCCCGGATGCCGGGATCCACGACCATCATCGCCGCGAACCAGCGTTCCATGCGGTCTGCCACGGGATCGGCCATGCGCCGGCCCGACTCGCAGCAGCCCGAAGGCTGACCCGCCGAACTGTCATGTCCTTCTCTTCCTCCGGCGCGCCGCCGCCCCGTTCGCGGGGCGCGGTTCGCCCCATTCTTGATTGCGTTGCATCCGCCGCGTTGGCGGGCGACGCAGACCCAACCACAAGCTGAATCTCAAAGGAGGTGCTCATGCATCCACGCGCAACCGGTGCGCGCGCTCCGCCCGGGCCACGGGCCCCGCGGATCGTGACGCACGACGACTGTGTGCTGTTCTGAGAGATGGCGGGCGAATGACTGCCGGCGTGCGTTGCGCCGGGTCGCCTGCCATCACCACACCCACCCCGTTCCACGTGGAAAGGAATTGTCCCATGCGCATCATGTTCATCAACAACGACGGCGGCGGCTTCGCGGATCACCTGGAGCTGGCCGCGGGCACGACGGTGTCGCAGCTCTTCGGCAGCCAGTTGCCGGAGCGCCGGCCCGAGGACTACCTGATCCGGGTCAACCGTCAGCCGGTGCCCAGCGATCACGTCCTGCAGGAGGGCGACCGGGTCACCATGACCCCGGTAAAGATCGAGGGGGCCGCGGCCTGAGCCGTGCCACGCCGACGTGTCGTCAAGGGGCGTCTGCGCGATCCATCGCGGTCGGCAGGCGCCCCTTTTCTGTTGTGGCATCCCGACACTTTACAGGAGCATCACCATGGCACGGTACGACCGCCGGCTGTGGCGCGTAGCGCGGATCGTGCGCGATCGGCTGCAACGCCGTCACGAAGCGGCGTTGATGGCGTGGGAGCGATGCGGCGATGGAGCGCAGTTCGCCATCCAGCGGCATCAACGCCTGCAGCGCCGCCTTCAGCGATCGCTGCACCGGGGCATGCACAACGCGGCCCGGCGGGTTCGCCCGCAGGTGCTGCGCAACCTGGCGGAGCTGGTCCAGGCACTGGAGCAGGTACATCGGCAGCTCGCGTGGGCCCCGGCCGCGGTGCCCGGCATGCGGGAGCTGATGGGCGAGCTCGCGGCGATCGAGGCCGAGTTCGGCAAGCTGGAGGTCGATCCGGTGCAGCCGGCGATCAGGGTCCGGACCGAGCCGATCGAGCTGCAAGGGCTGCACCTGGGTCCGTTCGAGATCCAGCTCGACCTGGAGCATCTGGCCGAGCCGGGCGGCCGCGGTGCCTACGCGGTGGTGGCGCTGGAGCCCAACCCGGCCGTGGGTGATGATCGCATCGTACACCCGCACGTCAGCGACGAGCGGCTGTGTGCCGGCGAGGCGACCACGCCCATTCAACGGGCGCTGGAGAGCGGGCGCCTGTGCGACTTCTTCCTGCTGATCGCCAACGTGCTGCGGACCTACAACCCCGACTCGCCCTACGTGCCCATCGACCAGTGGCACGGTGAGCCGTGCGCGGACTGCGGCTACCGCGTGCATGATGACAACCGCTACTTCTGCGAGCGGTGCGAGCGCGACCACTGCGACGAGTGCATGGGGTTCTGCCAGCAGTGCGAGACGGGCATCTGCCAGGGCTGCCTGGGCACGTGCCAGGGGTGCGAGGAGAACGTGTGCAACGAATGCGTGTGCCGCTGCGCACAGTGCGGCGAGCAATTCTGTCCCCGGTGCATGGATGGCGCCTTGTGCGCAGCGTGCACCGAAGACCTTGAACAAGAGGAGATTGATGATGACGACCCGCAAGCAACCGACCAGGAAACGGTCACCCAAGCAACCGCCGCCGAACGATTCGACGCCGGCGTCGCGGTCGCCAGCAAGGTGCAGCAGTCGGGCGCCCCTGGAACGTGACGCCCCCCGTGACGCGCCGGTGCTGCGATTCACGCCCACGGCGTGGGCGAAGCTGCACTACTTCTGCCACCGCAATGGCACCGAGATCGGTGGCTTCGGCCTCACCGCCGCGGACGACCCGCTGCTGGTAATCGACTTGCTCACCGTCAAGCAGAAGGTGACCTCGGTGAGCGTGGACTTCGACGACGAGGCGGTGGCCGACCTGTTCGATGAGCAGGTTGACAGGGGCATCCCGCCCGAGCGGTTCGCCCGCATCTGGTGCCACAGCCATCCCGGTCACTCGGCGGCGCCAAGCGGCACCGATGAGGAGACCTTCGCCCGCGTCTTCGGCCGCTGCGACTGGGCGGTGATGTTCATCCTCGCGCGCCAGGGCGAGACGTATGCGCGGCTGCACTTCAACGTCGGGCCGGGCGGTGAGGTGCTGATTCCGGTCACGGTGGATTACAGCCGGCCATTTGGTGGTGCCGACCACGCCGGGTGGGAAGCCGAGTACCAGGCGTACGTGGAGCCGGTCGCGGAGATGTTTGGCTCATTCAACACGGGCGACCTCGACGTGTTCGACGACCTGGATGCATGGCCGGACGACGACCCCGCCAGTTCCGGGGGCGGGGGCGGGGTCGAAGCCGTCGGCGACCTTGACGACCTGGCACGGCGGCTTGAACACGATACGGAGGTTTGACCATGAACATGAACGCAAAACACAACCAGAATCACAACAACGGACACGCGGGCCGCGGTGGCTTTCAGGACATGCCCGTGATCCACCGTTACACGCGTGCCCAGGCCATCGAAGACGGCGTACTGGTGGACCTGACCGCGTGGGCGCGCGAGGACGGCTTCGTCGTGCCCGTCGCCTGCACCCGCGCCGTGTGGCACGGGTACATCGTCCCGCCCGAGGGTACCAAGGCCCTGGGCCAGTCCGAGCGAGGGCGGGCGCATGACATGCTGTTCCTGCTGTTCCACGCGATCCGTCACACCAACCGCGAGGGGAACCTGATCCATTACAGGGTCGGCTTCCTCATGGCCGGCGGCAGGCACGAGACCGTCGAGCTCAAGGCTCACTGTGGCCCGGGCGATCACGGCGAGCCGGTCTTGACCCTCATGCTCACGCATGAGGATTAGCGTCAGAACCGTTGTTCGAATCGGTGGGGGTTGCTCTCCACAACCCCTCGATTGCCGGCATCGCCGGCATCTCAGTGACGCGGCCGTCGACCTTCCGTCGTCGACGCCGCATCGCTGAATCCCCGCCAGTCTGACCCACATTCCTCGCTTCCGCACGGTGCGGCAGCGGTTGTGTTCTTTCCCCCACGACCGCCCCGCACCAGGGGCGGTCCCTGCATCAAGGAGCGTCCCATGTGCGACAACACGATCAACCTAGACCCATCCACCGTTGGCACGACTGACACCGCCGTCAGCCCATTCATCGACATGCTGCCCCGCGTGCAGCGACACGCCGGCCGGGCCTTTCGCCACCTGCCCATCGAGGCGCGCGAGGAGGCCGTGCAGGAGACGGTCGCCAACGCCTTCGTCGCCTACACCCGCCTGGCGGAGCGCGGGCGTGAGCATGTCGCGTTCGCGGCGCCGCTGACCCGGTACGCGATCAAGCAGGTGTGCGTCGGCCGCCGCGTCGGCACGTCCATCAACAGCCGCGACCTCATGGCCAGCCCCACCAGGGAGGATCGACCCCGGCGGGTGCTGAATGGCACTTGCCCGGATCAGTGGCAGACGCTGCTCGCCTTCGGTCCCGGCCGCAACTGCGACACCCCGGCGGAGCAGGCCGCGTTCCGCATCGACTTTGCCAACTGGCTGCGCACGCTGCCGGCCCGTGATCGCCGCCTCGCGCTGCTGCTCGCCCGCGGCGAGCGGGCTGGTCGCGTCGCCCGTTGCCTTGGCGTCACGCCCGCACGCGTTACGCAGATCCGCCAGGGTCTGTGCCAGCGCTGGCAGCAGTTCCACGGTGAGGCAACAACCGGCCTCGCCTGAGCACGCGTGCGTGCAGCGGGTCGCCACCGCTGGGGATCCCCCCTTTTCAACACCCCATGGAGATGCATCATGACAGAACGTGACCTTCGACAACGTGACATCGTGCCGCCCGATCGGCTGGCCGCGTGCCGGGCCAGCGTCATCGGCGTCGGGGCTATCGGCCGCCAGGTCGCCCTGCAGCTCGCGGCCATCGGCGCGCCGCGCCTTCAGCTCATCGATCCGCAGATCGTCGAGCCCGTCAACCTCGCCGCCCAGGGCTACCTTGAGGATGACCTGGGCCAGCCCAAGGCCGAGGCGACGGCCCGGCTGTGCGCGCGGATGAATTCACAGATTGTTGTCGATCCCGTGATCGCCCGTTTCCGCCGATCGATGCCGGAGGTTGGCAACGTGATTTTCTGCTGCGTCGACAGCATCGAGACGCGTCGGCTGATCTGGCGTGCCGTCAAGGAGCAGGTCATCCTGTTCGTCGACGGGCGGATGAGCGCCGAAGCGATCCGCGTGCTCACCGCCGCCGACGAGCCTTCGCGCCGTCACTACGCCACGACCTTCTTCGCCGGCCGTGAAGCCTTCCAGGGCGCCTGCACCGCGCGAAGCACGATCTTCACCGCCAACATCGCGGCCGGGCTGATGATCGAACAGTTCACCCGCCACCTGCGCCAGCTCCCGCTGGACGCGGACCTGCAACTGAACCTGCTCACCAGCGAACTGACGG